>VGVT01000001.1 GCA_016873935.1 Betaproteobacteria bacterium
GCCGACATCCTCTCCCGAAGGCATCAGGCGCGACACGCCGCCAAGGTCGGCCACACCAGGAAACAACAGCGATTACATCTCCAGCCTACGCCTGCCGTTGGGCCGGGGGGAATCTGACAAAGTAGAATTAAGTAGCATGCGCTGCATCGGCGCGCGTCCGGCTTTCCGGAGAGGAGAACGGGGGGCTGCGCAGGCCCGAAGGCTTGACGCTTCGCTTTCATGAACCGGAAAGGAGTCCCGCGATGTTGGACCAAGACCATCGGACCTCTGTGTCCAGGAGCGCCTCGCTGCGTCTGTTCATCCTGCTCTTCACCCCGGTGGCGCTGCTGATCCTCGGCGGGGCATGGTATGTCGGCAAGGAACGCATCGAAGAGGAGGTCGCCCTCATCCGCACCAGCGAAATCGCCAACGTGGTGATGGGCGTGCGGCGCCTGGATGACGAATTGCACACGCCGCTCAACCAGTTGCGGCTGCTCGCCGGCGAGGACGCGTTGCGCCGCGCCGTCGAAACGGAAGGCGCGCGCGAGTTGCGCGAGCTGGAGTCGAGCTTCGCCCGGCTCATCGCCTACACCGGCCACTACGACAAGGTCCGCTGGATCGACGAGCAGGGGCGCGAACGGGCGCGCGTCAACAACGTCGCCGGCCAGGCGCAGGTGGTGGGGCCGGAATATCTGCAGCGGGTGGCGGACACGCATTACTTCAAGGCGGGCGTGCAACTGCCCGCGGGGCAGGTCCATGTTTCGCCGCTCGACCTCAATGTCGAGCATGGCAAGCTGGAGACCCCGCGCCGGCCTGTGTTGCGCCTGATCACCCCGTTGCACGGCGCCGACGGCGCGGCGCGCGGCATCCTGGTGCTCAACGTGGCCGGCCAGGCCCTGCTCGATGCCTTTACCGACAGCCTGGTGGAGATCCGCGACCACGCCATGCTGGTGAACGCTGACGGCTACTGGCTGAAGCACCCCAACTCCGCCCTGGAATGGGGCTTCCTGTTCAATCGGCAGGACACTTTGGGCAACCACCACCCCGAGGCCTGGCAGGCTATCCGCGCCATCCCCTCAGGCCAGGACGAACTCGCCGATGGTTTGTGGACCTGGAGCACCGTGTATCCGCTGAAGCAGGAGGATGCGCAGGCGGCCTCCGCCCCGCCCACCTGGCTGGTGGTCAGCCATCTGTCCCGGCAGCATCTCGAAGCGCTGCGGCAGGCCGCGTGGCGCAGCGTGGGGGTCTACATGTTCGTCCTCCTGGCCGTCTACGCGGCCATCGCCGTCTGGCTGACCCGAGCCGTGTCCGAACGCACGCGGGCCATGGCCGCGGCCGCCCAGGCTCAGGCCGAGGCGGAGGCGGCGCAGCGCGTGAGCCAGGCCAAGGAACGCTTCCGCCTGGTGGTGGAAGCGAATATCAACGGCCTGCTGGTGGTGGACAGGGAAGGCCGTATCGTCCTGGTCAATCCCGCCCTGGCGGCGATGTTCGGCTATGCCAGGGAGGAACTCGTCGGCCAGCCGCTGGACATGCTGCTGCCGGAAGCCGGCCGCAGCTTCCATGCCGGCTACTTCGCCGCCTACCTGCGTGATCCCGAGGCGCGTCCGATGGGCGTGGGACGAGAACTGTACGGCCGGCGCAAGGACGGCAGCCTGTTCCCCATTGAGATCAGCCTTAGCCCATTCCGTGAGAACGGCGAGCTGTTCGTCGATGCCTTCGTCGCCGACATCTCCGAGCGCAGGCGCGGCGAGCTCCTGCACCGGCGCATCGAGGCACGGCTGCAACTGATGATGCAGACCAATCCCAACGGTCTGCTGGTGGTCGATGACCAGGGCGCCATCGAGATGGCCAATCCGGCCCTGGAGCGCATGTTCGGTTATGCGCCGGGGGAACTGCTGAACCAGTCGCTGGAACGCCTGCTGCCGGTCGATCTGCGGCAGCGCCACGCCCAGTTGCGTGAGGGCTACATGCGGCAGCCCTCGATCCGCGCCATGGGTGACGGCATGGTCCTGCACGGCCTGCGCAAGGACGGCGCCACCATCCCGGTGCGGGTGAGCCTGGCGTGCTTTGTCGAGGAGGGGAGAACCTACGCCCAGGCCACCGTGATCGACGCCAGCGGCCGGGGCTGAACAGGGGAGGGGCGTTGCCCCTCCCGCGCCCTTACTTCCAGCCGGCGCGGTCGATGAAGCGCTGCGCCTTGGGGGTGTACTGCGCCAGGACGCCGGCCGGCAACTGGTCCACCTTGAACTTGCCAAGGGCGTCCAGCTGCTTGTTGTCCAGCTTGGCGGAGGCGACCACCGGCCATTCGTTGTTGCCGTTGGCGAAATAGGCCTGGGCTTCGTCCGAGGCCAGGTATTCCAGGAACTTCACGGCCGCCGCCTTGTTGGGCGCGTTCTTCAGCATGCCGCCACCGGAGATATTGACGTGGGTGCCCTTGCCCTTCTGGTCCGGGAAGACGATGCCCACCTTCTGCACCACCTCCTGGTCGGCCGGTTTGTCCGAGGCCATCAGGCGGGCGTAGTAGTAGTGGTTGCTGATCGCCACGTCGCATTCGCCGGCAGCGACGGCGCGGATCTGGTCGGTATCGCCGCCCTTGGGCGCGCGCGCCAGGTTGGCGACGATGCCGCGCGCCCAGTCGAGGGCGTTTTCGTCGCCGGTGTTGTAGATCGTCGAGGCCATCAGTGTGCGGTTGTAGACGTGTCCACCGCTACGCACGCACAGCTTGCCTTTCAGCTTGGGGCTGGCCAGGTCGGCGTAGTTCTGCACGTCGTTGGCATTGATCTTGGCCTTGTTGTAGGCGATGACGCGCGCCCGGTAGGAGAAGCCGAACCAGCGGTTGTCCTCGCCGCGGAACTGCTTGGGGATGCGTTGTTCGATGGCTTTCGAACGTACCGGGGCGAACAGACCGGCCTCGTCGGCCGCCTGCAGGTTGGCGGCGTCGACGGTGATGAACACGTCGGCGGGGCTGGCCGCGCCTTCGCGGCGGATGCGCTGGATCAGTTCGTCTTCCTTGCCGTCGATGCGGTTGATGCGGATGCCGGTGGCCTTGGTGAAGTTGGCGTAGAGGACTTCATCGGTCTGGTAATGCCGCGAGGAATACAGGTTGAGCACGCTTTCCTGGGCGAGGGCGGGTTGCGCCGCGCCGATCAGCAGGGCGCCGACGAGGGCAAACAGAGAGCTACGGTTCATAACGGGTTCCTGGGTTGAGTTGAGCAGGCCGCGAGCGGCACCCTGGCATGATAAACACAAATAGGAATGGTTATCAACCGATATGCGAATAATTCCCAAGTGATGCTGTCCCTTTGCGACAGGAAGCGATGTGGAAGAAGCGGGGTGGAGCTCAGTTTCCGCCGAGGCGGAAGCGCATGAGGGTGTTGAGGCGACCTTCGAACCAGGCGTCGTAGCCGACCTCGGTCGCGCTGACTTCCACGTTGAAGCCCGGCTGCTGGGGTGGGGTCAGGCCCAGGAAGCGCAAGCCGGGGTGTTCGATGCGCACCCGCATGCTGACCCGCATGGGGTAGAAGCCGTCGAGGAACTGGCGCATGTAGGGACCGTTGGCCAGGCTGTAAACACCCTCGCCGTCATTCGCCAGGGCCATGGTCTCGCCGCGGATGCAGATTAGAGCGTCGCGCGCGATCTGTTCCATCTGCACCGTGTTTTCATGCACCCAGGCCCTGCCGATGTTCTTGCTTTGCAGGATGCTGAGCGCGCGGATGCGTTCCGGCCGGTAGACGATCTGCAGGCTGGCCACCGCGTCCAGGTGGTGATGGCATTGTTCCAGGCCGACCCAACCACTGCTCAGGCTGTCGCGCGTGATGACAATCTTGTTCTGGTGGTGGTGCACCGGCCTGGCAGGCGGGGTGGCGAGAAAGTTGAGGGCGCCCTCGTTGACGTCGGCGACACTCTTGAAGAAGAGTTCCTCCTCAGTGGGGGTCGCCCAGGCGGCCGCGGCCGCGAGGAACAGCAGAAGCGCAAAAGTGAACTTATTCGACGGGCAACACACGGCGCGCGCCGTTGAAGCGGGAAGCCCAGTACTTCTGGTCCATGCGCGAGACGGTCACGGCCTTGTGGCGGGTGCTGCTGGCGTGCACGAATTCGCCGTTGCCCTTGTAGATGCCGACATGGGAATTGGGCTGGCGCCGGGTGTTGAAGAACACCAGATCACCCGGCTTGAGTTCGGACTTCGCCACCGACTCGCCCAGCCTGCTCATGTCGCGCGCGCTGCGCGGCAGGGTCAGGTCGGTGGTTTCCTTGTAGACGTGCTTGACGAAACCGCTGCAATCGACGCCCTGATCGGGATTGCTGCCGCCGAACTTGTAAGGTGTGCCCAGCATGCTGAGGGCCTTGAGGATGGGCCGGGCGGTGGCCTTGAGGTCGTCGATCAGACCGGAATCGGCCTCGGTTTCCGTCGCACTGGCGGTCGGCAGGACGATCAGCGCCGTCAGCAGGAGGCCAAGCGTGGTCAAACGTTTCGGCAGGGAAGACATGCGCGGCTTGTCGGAAAATTTGACACAAAAAGTGCGGCGATTAAGCCATCAAAGCGGCAAGCTTGTCTACTATGGTAGTGTGACTGTTAACAACCAACATGAAGGAGATATTCCATGTCCATGGAAAATAAGCAAGAAGTTGCCGAAGCCATTCGTGCGTCCGCAGGCGATGACGCGCAATTGCGGGAAAAAGTACGCGCCCTGGTCATGAAGGCGCTAGTCGATCACCAGGCCGATCCGGCCGCCATCCGCGAGATCATGCGCGACACCCTGGAGGGCGTCGGGGATGGCCTCATGGCGCGCGGCAACCAGGCCAGCGGCGCCCTGCGCGAGGCGGTGGTGGGTATGGACGAGGCGGTGGGACGCTCGGTGTACGCCATGCAGATGGCGATGGAGGAGGCCTGGGGCATGGGCCAGAACTTCGCCGCCACCGACATGAAGGCGACCATGAGTCAGTTCAAGGGCCTGGAAGACGATCTGCTCGCCACGCTGAAGGAGGCTTCGAGCAAAACCCAGGGCTGGCTGCAGGGCGAGTACGCCGACCTCGCCACCCATCTGGCGCGCACCGGCACCGATACCGGCAGCCAGGTGCTGGCGGTGATGCAGAAACTGAACAGCCGCATGGCGGGTGTGGTGGTCGGCTCCGGCGCGGACACCATGGCCACCGCCTCGGAAGCGCGGCAGCGCCTGACCGCCGTCGCCTCCGGCATCCTGCGGGGTCTCGCCGACGCCCTCGATTCCAAGCGCTGACCGCGCCCCCCGATGCTGCGTGAAACCCTGTCCATGGTGCGGGATCTCTCGCGCCTGCACGAGATCGCGTCGGTACTGATCCGCTACGGCTGGGGGGACATGGTCCGCCTGCTGGGGGTGTCCCACCTGCTGGAGCGGGCCGGTCGCCTGCTGCACTGGCAGACCTCCAACGACATCACCCGGCTCGACTTGCCGGTGCGCATCCGCATGGCCCTCACCGACCTGGGGCCGACTTTCGTCAAGCTTGGGCAGATCCTAGCCACTCGCGTCGATGTGTTCCCGCCGGCCTGGATCAGGGAGTTCGAACAACTGCACAGCCACGTGCCGCCGGTCCCGTTCGAGCTGATGCGGCCGGAACTGGAGCGGGTCTGGGGCGGCAAGGTGGAGGACGTGCTCGGCGACTTCCAGACCGAGCCTTTCGCCGCCGCTTCCATCGCCCAGGTGCACCGGGCGCGCCTGCCGGACGGCACGCCGGTGGTGGTGAAGATCCGGCGTCCCGACATCCTGCCCAAGATCGAGGCCGACCTGCGCATCCTCAATCATCTCGCCCGCCTGATCGAATTGCAGATGCCGGATTTGCGCCGCTACCGGCCGGCGCAGATCGTCGGCCAGTTGAAGCGCTCGCTGCTGCGCGAATTCGACCTGATCAAGGAGGCGCGCAACCTGGAGTCCTTCGCCGAGCGCTTCAGCCAGGACGACACCGTGCGCGTGCCGCGGGTGTACTGGCCATACTGCGGCGAGACGGTCAACGTGCAGGAGGAGTTGATCGGCATTCCCGGCAGCGACATCGAGCGTGCCCGCGCCGAGGGCTATGACCTCGGCCTGATGGCGGCGCGCGGCGCCGACGCGGTGCTTCGCATGATCCTCATCGACGGCTATTTCCACGCCGATCCACACCCGGGCAATGTCGTCTACCTGCCCGGCGATCGACTCGGCCTGCTGGATTTCGGCATGGTCGGGCGCATCACCGACAGCCGCCGCGAACAACTCATCGATTTCCTGGAAGCCCTCATCAAGAAGGACGAGGCCGGCATGCTCAACGTGCTGGTGCAGTGGTCGGGCGATGCCGAGATCGACGAGGATCACCTCGCCTACGACATCTCGGAGATGGTGTTCGGTTACGACAACCTGACCCTCAAGGACATCCGCGTCGGCGCGCTGCTCAACGAGGTCACCACGGTCATGCGCGACAACCATCTGTCGCTGCCGCCGGATCTCACCCTGTTATTCAAGGCGCTGATCACCCTGGAAGGGCTGGGCTACCAGCTCAACCCGGATTTCCACATGGTCGACCACATGACGCCCTTCGTGCGGCGGGTCATGGAGGCGCGCTATGCGCCGCAGGCCCTGGCGCGGCGCGCCCGCCACGGCTTGCGCGAGATCGCCGAGATCGTCATCGGTCTGCCGCGCGACGTCGCCCGCCTGTTCCGCATGGCCCGCCGCGGGCGCTTGCGCATCGATCTGGATCTCAAGCGGCTCGACCATTTCGGCCTGCAACTCGACCAGGCCGCCAACCGCCTGACCATGGGGGTATTGACCGCCTCGCTGGTGGTGGGCTCTAGCATCATCATGACCGTGGAGGGCGGCCCCGAACTGTTCGGCCTGCCCCTGTTCGGTCTGCTCGGCTTCGTCGTCGCCTTCTTCAACAGCCTCTGGATCCTCTATTCCATCTGGCGTTCCGGCCGCGATTGATCTGAATCATCCCGCCGAATCGATGATTCCGGCTCACCCCCGCATATTTGGTTACAATTTTTCTTTCAGGGGTGAACGATGACATTTCCCGCAGGAACCACCGGCTTACGTTTCCCGGCCCAGCGCATGCGCTGCGTCGGGGTGTGCCGCTTGCCGGGACATTGCCCACCCGCACCCGCTAGCGGGCAACGCGTCGATTCGCGCCAGGCTCCGTCCGGCGAAGCTTCCCCCGAAGCGGCGAGACACTAGCCGCCGCCAAGGACATCGCAAAGCAAGACTCCCACTCGAAGGAAAGCACGCATCATGGAACGCATCTACAACTTCAGCGCCGGCCCGGCGGTATTGCCCCGTGAAGTCCTCGAACAGGCCCGCGACGAGCTGGTCAACTGGCAGGGCTGCGGCATGTCGGTCATGGAAATGTCCCACCGCGGCAAGGAATACATGGGCATCCAGGCCCAGGCCGAGGCCGACCTGCGCGAGCTGATGGGCATTCCCGCCAATTACAAGGTGCTGTTCGTGCAGGGCGGCGCCTCCAGCCAGTTCGCCATGGTTCCCATGAACCTGCTGCGCGGAAAGGCTTCCGCCGATTACCTGAACACCGGCGAGTGGTCGAAGAAGGCCATCAAGGAAGCCAAGAAGTACGGCGCCGTGAACGTGGTGGCGAGTTCCGAGGACAAGAATTTCTCCTACGCGCCCACCCAGGATGCCTGGAAGCTGGACCCCAACGCCGCCTACGTCCATTACACCCCCAACGAGACCATCGGCGGCGTGGAGATCTTCTGGACCCCCCAGACCGGCGACGTGCCCCTGGTCGCCGACATGTCCTCCACCATCCTGTCGCGTCCCATCGACGTCTCCAAATATGGCGTGATCTACGCCGGCGCGCAGAAGAACATCGGCCCGGCCGGAGTCACCGTGGTCATCGTGCGCGAGGATCTGATCGGCCAGACCGTGGCCGGCACGCCGACCATGTTCGACTACAAGATCCACGCCGACAACGAATCCATGTACAACACGCCGCCCACCTACGGCATCTACACCGCCGGCCTGGTGTTCAAGCTGCTGAAGGCCAAGGGCGGTTTGAGCGCGATGGAAAAGACCAACCGCCAGAAGGCCGCTTTGCTCTACGACTACATGGATTCCACCGGCTTCTACAATTCGCCGGTAGCGAAGGAAAACCGCTCCCTCATGAACGTGCCCTTCACCCTGAAGGACGCCACCCTCGACGAGGACTTCCTCAAGGGCGCCAAGGCGCGCGGTCTGGTGCAGTTGAAGGGCCACCGTTCCGTTGGCGGCATGCGCGCCTCCATCTACAACGCCATGCCGGTCGAAGGCGTGCAGGCGCTGGTGGAGTACATGAAGGAGTTCGAGAAGGCGCGCGGCTGAGCCCGGCCCCGTCCACGGCCGGCGCCACGCGCCGGCCTGTCTTTGTTTCCGGAGAGCACAGCACCATGGCCAAGGCCCAGAAAATCCTCACCCTGAACGCCATTTCCAAGCGCGGCCTCGCCCGCCTTCCCAACACCTACACGGTGGGCAACGACGTCGCCGACCCGGACGCCATCCTGGTGCGTTCCCAGGTCATGCACGAGATGCCCATCGCCGACAGCGTGCTCGCCATCGGCCGCGCCGGCGCCGGCACCAACAACATCCCCGTGAAAGCCATGAGCGAGCGCGGCGTGGTGGTGTTCAACGCCCCCGGCGCCAACGCCAACGCGGTGAAGGAACTGGTCATCGCCGGCATGCTGATGGGCGCCCGCAACCTGTTTCCGGCCCTGAATTTCGTCGCCGGTCTGCATGGCGACGACGAGTCCCTGCACAAGCAGGTGGAAGCCGGCAAGAAGCACTTCGTCGGCCACGAACTGCCCGGCCGCACCCTCGGCGTCATCGGTCTCGGCGCCATCGGCTCGCTGGTGGCGGACGCCGCCATCCGCTTAGGCATGCACGTCATCGGCTTCGATCCGGAGATCACCGTCGATGCCGCCTGGCGCCTGCCTTCCCAGGTGAAGAAGGCGGCCAGCGTCGACGACCTGGTCAGGCATGCCGACTTCATCAGCCTGCACACCCCCCTGGTGCCCGCCACCAAGGACCTGATCAACGCCGATCGGGTCAAGCTCATGAAGAAGGGCTGCGTGCTGCTCAACTTCGCCCGTGACGGCATCGTCAACGAGGAGGCGGTCCTCGCAGGCTTGAATGAAAACCGCCTGCACGCCTATGTCTGCGACTTTCCCAGCAACCTGCTGCGCCAGCATGCCCGCTTCGTCGCCCTGCCGCACCTGGGCGCCTCCACCGAGGAAGCCGAGGAAAACTGCGCCATCATGGTCGCCGAGCAGGTCAGCGACTACCTGGAGAACGGCCACATCCTCAACTCGGTGAATTTCCCCAACCTCAGCCTGCCGCGCGAGTCCGCTTTTCGGCTGGCCATCGCCAACGCCAACGTGCCCAACATGCTGGGCCAGATTTCCACCACCCTGGCGGGCGCCGGCCTCAACATCCACAACATGGTGAACAAGTCGAAGGGCGACCAGGCCTTCACCCTCGTGGACGTCGACAGCGCCGTGTCCGACGCGGTCATCGCGCAACTCGCCGCAATCCAGGGCGTGCTGCGCATCCGTTATCTGCCGGCGGACTGAACGCGATCATGAGCGAGCAGCTTCTCGCCCTGCGCCAGCAGATCGACGCCGTCGACGACGAGGTCTTGCGCCTGCTCAACGAGCGGGCGCGGCTGGCCCAGGCCGTCGGCCATCTGAAGAACGGCATCATCTACAAGCCGGAGCGCGAAGCCCAGGTGGTGCGCCGCATGCAGGCGTCCAACGCGGGACCGCTCACGGCGGAATCGGTGTCGGTGATCTTCAAGGAAGTCATGTCGGCCTGCCGCTCCCTCGAGCAGCCGCTGACCATCGCCTACCTGGGCCCGGAGGGTACCTTCTCCGAGGCCGCCGCCATCAAGCATTTCGGCCACGCCGCCATCGGCCTGCCCTGCGCCAGCATCGACGAGGTCTTCCAGGCAGTGGAACGCGGCGAGGCGCATTACGGCGTGGCGCCGGTGGAGAACTCCACCGAGGGCGCGGTGAACCGCACCCTCGACCTGATGCTGAACAGTCCCCTGAAGATCTGCGGCGAGGTCATGCTGCGCGTGCGCCAGCACCTGTTGCGCAAGCCGGACAGCCTGGAGGGCATCCGCGTGGTGTATTCGCACGCCCAGTCCCTGGCCCAGTGCCACGAGTGGCTCAGCCGCAACCTGCCGGGCGTGGACAGCATCCGCGTCACCAGCAACGGCGAGGCCGCGCGCATGGCGGCGGAGAACCCCGAGGCCGCCGCCATCGCCGGCGAGCTCGCGGCCGAGCGCCATGGCCTGGCCATCGTCGCCCGCGACATCGAGGACGAGCCCAACAACACCACCCGCTTCCTCGTGCTCGGCGCCGAGGAGACCGCCGCCTCGGGCAAGGACAAGACCTCCCTGGTCATCTCCGTGCGCAACCGTCCCGGCGCCCTCATGGAACTGCTGGCGCCCTTCGCCGGCCACGGCATCGGCCTGTCCAAGCTGGAATCCCGACCGGCGCGCAGCGGCGCCTGGGAATACGTGTTCTACGTCGACCTCGAAGGTCACGTCAGCGATCCCAACATCCAGGGCGCCCTCAAGGAGGTGGAGGCCCACTCCATCTTCCTCAAGGTGCTGGGCGCCTATCCCCTAGCCGTCTGAGCCTCGACCGCCATGTCCCTCGCCGAACTTTCCCCCCACTACATTCGCGCCATCGCGCCCTACCAGCCTGGCAAGCCCATCTCCGAACTGGCCCGGGAAATGGGTCTGGACGAGGCCGCCATCGTCAAGCTGGCCTCCAACGAGAATCCCCTGGGCGTCAGCCCGAAGGCGAGGGCCGCGATTGCCGCCGAGAGCGACGAACTCGCCCTCTACCCGGACGGCAATGGTTTCGCGCTGAAGTCCGCCCTCAGCCGCAAGCTGGGGGTCGGGCTGGAGCAGATCGTCCTCGGCAACGGTTCCAACGATGTGCTGGAAATGGTGGCGCGGGCCTTCCTGGCGCCCGGCACCTCGGCCGTGTATGCCCGCCATGCCTTCGCCGTCTATCCACTGGCCACCCAGGCCGCGGGCGCCATCGGCATCGAGGCGCCGGCCAGGGATTTCGGCCACGACCTGGAAGCCATGCGGGCGCGCGTGCAGCGGCACACACGGGTGGTGTGGATTGCCAACCCGAACAATCCCACCGGCACCCTGCTTGGCAATGAGGCTCTGCATGCCGCCCTGGCCGGCTTCGCCGCGACCTCGGCGGTGGTGGTGCTGGACGAGGCCTACGTCGAATACCTCGATGCCGGACGGCGGGCGCCTTCCCTGGAGTGGCTGCGCGAGTTCCCCAACCTCATCGTCTGCCGTACCTTCTCCAAGGCCTATGGCCTGGCCGGCCTGCGCGTCGGCTACGCGGTGTGCCGGCCCGAGGTGGCGGACCTGCTCAACCGCGTGCGCCAGCCCTTCAACGTCAACAGCCTGGCCCTCGCCGCCGCGACCGCTGCCCTGGATGACACGGAATTCCTCGACCAGACCAAGCGTGTCAACGATGCGGGCATGCGCCAGCTCACCGAGGGTTTCGCCCGGCTCGGCCTGGACTGGATTACCTCCGCCGGCAACTTCGTCGCCGTGCGCGTCGCCCCCGGCGGCGATGCCATGCCCATCTTCCAGGCCCTGCTGCGCCGCGGTGTCATCGTGCGGCCGGTCGGCAATTACGGCATGCCGGAATACCTGCGCGTCAGTATCGGCCTGCCGGAGCAGAACGAGAAATGCCTCACGGTCCTGGGCGACATCCTGGGGGGCCGGTGATCGGGCATCTGGTCGTCGTCGGCGTCGGCCTCATCGGCGGCTCCTTCGCCCTGGACCTCCGGAAGCAAGGCCTGGTGCGCCGCGTCACCGGCGTCGGGCGCGGTCGCGCCAACCTGGAGAAGGCGAGGCAACTGGGCATCATCGACGCCATCGCCGATTCCGCCGCGGAAGCGGTCGCGGACGCCGACCTGGTGCTGCTGGCCATTCCCGTCGGCGCCATGCCGGCGGTGTTTCGCGCCATCGCCCCGGCCCTGCCGCCCGCCTGTATCGTCACCGATGCCGGCAGCACCAAGCAGGACGTGGTGGCCGCCGCCCGCGCCACGCTGGGGGACAAGCTTGGCCGCTTCATCCCCGGTCACCCCATCGCCGGCGCCGAGACCAGCGGCGCCGAGGCGGCGCGGGCCGGGCTCTACCAGCATAAGCCGGTCATCCTCACCCCCCTGGCGGAGAACGCCCCGGCGACCGTCGATACGATCGCCGATCTCTGGAAAGCCTGCGGCGCCCAGGTCAGCCTCATGCAGCCGGATCGTCACGACCATGTTTTCGCCGCGGTCAGCCATCTGCCGCACATGGTGGCCTTCGCCCTGATGGAGGAACTCGCCGGCCGTCCCGACGCCGACCTCTATTTCCAGCACGCCGGCAGCGGCTTCCGCGATTTCACCCGCATCGCCGGCAGCCATCCGGAGATGTGGCGCGACATCAGCATGGCGAACAAGGAAGCGCTGGTGGCCGAACTCGACGCCTTCATCGCCAAGTTGTCCGGCATGCGCAATCTGCTCGCTTCGGGTGACAGCGCGGCGCTGGAAGCCTTGTTCGCGCGGGCCCGCGAGGCCCGCCTGCACCGCGTAAAAGGGAGACCCCATTGATGAACCTTGATTCCTTGGTTGAACGCTATTTTGTCTTCGTAAAGCCGCATGCCTGCTGAAGTTCGTGCCTTCGTTCCCGTTCGCCATCTGGCTGAGCCCGCTACACGCCCGCTTTCGTGTCTGTGCGGGCGCCTTGCTTTGTCGCTCCTCCTTGCGGGGAACGACCCCGCCGCGTCGTCGCTTGTGGGCCTGCGGCCCATCCCTCGCTGCGCTCGGGACCAGCACTGCGTGCTGTCCTGCGCCCTGCGGGCTGGTCGCGCCAGCCACCCGCGCAGTCACGCCCGCAGTCGTGTTCAACCGAGGAATCAAGGATGAATCATCTGGACCTGCCGGCCCTGTCCGGCGCCCGCGGCATGGTGCGCCTGCCCGGCTCCAAGAGCATTTCCAACCGCATCCTGCTGCTGTCCGCCCTGGCCTCCGGCAGCACCCTGGTGAAAGGCCTGCTCGATTCCGACGACACCCGCGTCATGCTCGACGCCCTGCATCGCCTGGGCGTGAACTGGCAACGCCTGGAGGGCACCGATGACTATCGGGTCGAGGGCGTCGGCGGCCCCTTCCCGGTGAAGTACGCCAACCTCTTCCTGGGCAACGCCGGCACCGCCTTCCGCAGCCTCACCGCCGCCTGCGCCTTCGCCCACGGCGACTACACCCTGTCCGGGGTGCCGCGCATGCACGAGCGGCCCATCGGCGACCTGGTGGAGGCCCTGCGCCTGGCCGGCGCCAACATCGACTACACGGAAAACGACGGCTTCCCGCCCCTGCACATCCTGCCCCCCGAAGTCCAGGGCGGTGAGATTGCCGTCAAGGGCAACGTTTCCAGCCAATACCTGACAGGCTTGTTGCTGGCCGCGCCCCTGCTCGGCCGGGAAGGGGTCATCAACGTGGTGGGCGAACTGATTTCCAAGCCCTATGTGGAAATCACCCTCAACCTGATGCAACGCTACGGCATCGACGTGGCGCGGGCAGGCTGGCAACGCTTCACCGTGCCGGCCGCCACCTACCGAAGCCCCGGCGAAATCCTGGTCGAAGGCGACGCCTCCTCGGCTTCCTACTTCCTCGCCGCCGGCGCCATCGGCCACGGCCCGGTGCGGGTCCAGGGGGTGGGACGCAACAGCATCCAGGGCGATGTGCGCTTCGCCGAGGCCCTGGCCCGCATGGGCGCCGAGGTCGGTTTCGGCGCGGACTGGATCGAATGCCGCCTGGGTTGCGCCGACAAGCTGCACGCCATCGACCTGGACTGCAACCACATCCCCGACGCCGCCATGACCCTGGCGGTGCTGGCCCTGTTCGCCGACGGCACCACCACGCTGCGCAACATCGCCAGTTGGCGCGTGAAGGAGACCGACCGCATCGCCGCCATGGCCACTGAATTGCGCAAGCTCGGCGCGACGGTGGAGGAGGGCGCCGACTTCATCAAGGTCACGCCGCCCGACTCACGTCTCACCGCACACGCGCAAATCGACACCTACGACGACCACCGCATGGCCATGTGCTTCTCCCTGGTGGCCCTGGGCGGCGTGCCGGTGCGCATCAACGACCCCCAATGCGTGGCGAAGACCTTCCCGGATTATTTCGAGAGGTTCGGCGCCATCACCACCACCGCGAAGTTCTGAAACCATGTCCAGCGCAACCATTCCCGTCATCGCCATCGACGGCCCTTCCGCCTCCGGCAAGGGCACCGTGGCCGCCCTGGTGGCCCGGGCCCTGGGTTTCCATTACCTGGACAGCGGCGCCATCTACCGGGTCACCGCCCATGCCGGCCAGCGCGCCGGCGTGTCGCTGGATGACGAATCCGCCCTGGCGACTCTGGCCAGGGGTCTGGACCTGCGCTTCGACGGCGTCGAGGTATTTCTGAACGGCGAGGCGGTGGGGGACGCGATTCGCACCGAGGAGGCCGGCCGCGCCGCCTCGAAGATCGCCGCCATGCCGGTATTGCGGGCCGCCCTGCTGGAGCGCCAGCGCGCCTTCCGCCGGGCGCCCGGGCTGGTCACCGACGGACGCGACATGGGCTCGGTGGTGTTCCCCGACGCGACGCTGAAAATCTTCCTTACGGCGAGCTGCGAGGAGCGGGCGAAAAGACGCTATAAGCAGTTGATTGAAAAAGGATTCGATGCTAACCTCGCCGCCCTGTTTGAGGACTTGAGCGAGCGGGATGCGCGCGATGCTGCGCGGGCCGTGGCTCCCCTGAAACAGTCGGCGGATGCCGTGTTGCTGGATACCACCGGCCTCAGCATCGACGAGGCCGTGCAGCAGGTGCTGCGGGATTACCGCGCCGCTTCCGCCGTCTGAACCGCCGAAAGGCCGTGCCCGGAAATACCGGTGCGCCTTTCGGTTTTTGTTTTTTAACCAACCCGCCGTGGCAACACGGTTTTTTCTAGGTTTCTACATGTCCACCGCAATCGCCAGCCAACCCATGGAATCCATGGAATCCTTTGCCGCCATGTTTGAAGAAAGCATTTCCAAGCAGGAAATGCGTCATGGCGAAGTCATTACCGCCGAAGTCGTCGGCATCGACGACAACTTCGTCACCGTCAACGCCGGCCTCAAGTCCGAGAGTCTGATCCCCGTCGAGGAGTTCAAGAACGACCGCGGCGAAGTGGAAGTGACCGTGGGCGACTTCATCCAGGTCGCCATCGAGTCCATCGAGGACGGCTACGGCTCCACCAAGCTCTCCCGCGACCGCGCCCGCCGCCTCGCCGCCTGGCTGGACCTGGAAGCCGCCATGGAAGAGGGCCGCGTGGTCAAGGGCGTGATCAACGGCAAGGTGAAGGGTGGCCTGACGGTCATGTGCAACGGCATCCGCGCCTTCCTGCCCGGCTCGCTGGTGGACGTGCGTCCCATCAAGGACACCACGCCGTTCGAGAACAAGGAATCCGAATTCAAGGTCATCAAGCTGGACCGCAAGCGCAACAACGTGGTGGTTTCCCGCAAGGCCGTGCTCGAGCAGAGCATGGGCGCCGAGCGCGAGAGCCTGTTGGCCAACCTGAAGGAAGGCGCCCAGGTCAAGGGCGTGGTCAAAAACATCACCGAATACGGCGCCTTCGTGGATCTGGGCGGCATTGACGGCCTGCTGCACATCACCGACCTGGCCTGGCGTCGGGTCAAGCATCCCTCCGAAGTGGTCACCGTCGGCGACGAGGTTACCGCCGTGGTGCTCAAGTTCGACCAGGACAAGAACCGCGTCTCCCTGGGCCTGAAGCAGCTGGGCGAGGATCCCTGGGTGGGTCTGTCGCGTCGCTACCCCACCGGCACCCGCATGTTCGGCAAGGTGGCCAACCTCACCGACTACGGTTGCTTCGTCGAGATCGAGCCCGGCATCGAGGGCTTGGTGCACGTCTCCGAGATGGACTGGACCAACAAGAACGTCAACCCGTCGAAGATGGTCTCTCTGGGCGACGAGGTCGAAGTCATGGTGCTGGAGATCGACGAGGATCGCCGCCGCATCTCCCTGGGCATGAAGCAGTGCAAGTCCAATCCCTGGGACGATTTCGCCATGAACTTCAAGAAGGGCGACAAGGTGAAGGGGCAGATCAAGTCCATCACCGACTTCGGAGTCTTCATCGGCCTGTCCGGCGGCATCGACGGCCTGGTGCACCTGTCCGACCTGTCCTGGAGCCTGACCGGCGAGGAAGCCCTGCGCAACTATCGCAAGGGCGAGGAAGTGGAAGCCGTGGTGTTGGCCATCGACGTCGAGAAGGAGCGCATCTCCCTGGGCATCAAGCAGATGGAGAACGACCCCTTCAACGCCTACGTGGCCACCCATGACAAGGGCTCCATCGTCAAGGGCGCGGTCAAGTCCCTCGATGCGAAGGGCGCGGTCATCACCCTGGACGGCGAGGTGGAAGGCTACCTGCGCGCCTCCGAGGTCTCCCGCGAGCGCGTCGAGGACATCCGCAACCACCTGAAGGAAGGCGACGCGGTGGAGGCGGTGATCATCAATCTTGACCGCAAGAACCGCCAGATCAACCTGTCCATCAAGGCCAAGGACGCCGCCGAGCAATCCGAGGCCCTGCGCAAGCTGGCTTCCGAGCAGTCCACCGGCACCACCAACCTGGGTGCCCTGCTCAAGGCCAAGCTCGACAACAAGAGCGCGGAATGATCGAGAAGGGCGCCATGACCAAGTCGGAGCTCATAGCCCGGCTGGCGGAGCGCCATCCTCATCTGGTGGCGGCGGACGCCGAACTCGCGGTGAAGACGATCCTCGATGCCATGACCAGCAGTCTGGTGGAAGGGGAACGCATCGAGATTCGCGGGTTTGGCAGCTTCAGCCTGAATTTCCGACCGCCCAGGGTGGGACGCAATCCCAAGACCGGCGAGAAGGTCCACGTCGAAGGCAAGCACGTGCCCCATTTCAAGGCGGGCAAGGAATTGCGCGACCGCGTGGACTTCAAGGACTAACAAGTATTCCCGCATGGTTCGACGCCCCCGCTGGGGGCGTTTTTTTTGCATCGGACGGCGTTGTGGCCCGGCCCCGGCCATGCGGCTACAATCCCGGCCAATCCATCTCCCGCCTGCTTCCGTGCGCACGCTGGCATTTCCCCTCAAGGTCATCCTGTTCCTGTTGCTGCTGGGGTTCGCCGCGCTCAACAGCGACAGCGTCACGCTGCGCTATTTCCTCGGCCTGGAATGGCAAGCACCGCTGTCCCTGGTCATCCTTATCGTCTTCGCCGTCGGCCTGCTGACCGGCCTGCTCGCCTGCACCAGCCGACTCCTGCGCAGCCACCGCGAATTGCGCGACCTGCGCCGTGAACTGCACAAGGAATGAGCTTGGAATTCGAATCCTGGTACCTGCTGGTCATACCACTGTTCTTCGCCCTCGGCTGGGTCGCCGCCCGCATCGACATCCGCCATGTCATGCAGGAATCGCGCGCGGTGCCGCGCTCCTATTTCAAGGGCCTCAACTACCTGCTCAACGAGCAGCCGGACAAGGCCATCGAGGCATTCCTCGAAGTCGCCAAGATGGACCCGGACACCCTCGAACTGCATTTCGCGCTGGGCGCCCTGTTCCGCCGCCGGGGCGAACTCGACCGGGCCATCCGCATCCACCAGAACCTGGTGGATCGCGCCGATCTGTCGCAGGACCAGCGCATGAAAGCGCTCTACGAACTCGGCGAAGATTTCCTCAAGGCCGGGCTGCTGGACCGCGCCGAGTCGGTGTTCCGCCGCCTGGAATCGGGCAGCCACGCCCGCGAGGCCCTGCGCAACATCCTCGATATCCAGGTGCTCACCAAGGACTGGCCGCAAGCCATCCAGACCGCCGCCCGCCTGGAAAAGCTGGGCTGTCCGGCGCAGAACGCGGATACCGCGCATTACTACAGCGAGATGGCCGTGGCCGCCCTGTTGAAGGACGATTTCGCGGCGGCGCGGGCGCACCTGGATGAGGCCTTGCGTGAAAACAAGCGTTCCGCGCGGGCCTGGATGCTGCGCGGCGACCTGGAAGCGAAGGCGGGACGCGATGAAGAAGCCATCGCCGCCTGGCGCCGGCTGGAGGAGATCAACCCCTCCTTCCTGCCCACCGTGGCCGAGCGCCTGGTGCAGGCCCATATCCGCCTGGGCCGGCAGGAACAGGTCATTGTTCTGCTGAAAGCCTATCTCGACCGCCAGCCCAGCCCGGACCTGCTGCATCTGGTGTTCCAGACCGTGGCCGAGCATCAGGGCTGGCCGGCGGCCCGCCAGCTGGCCGCGGAAGAACTCAAGCGGCATCCCAGCCTGCGTGCCCTCGACGACTATCTGCAGGCCAGCAACGCCGTGCAGCCAGAATCGGTGGAGGGACGACTGGCCCAGGACCTTGTGCATCGCCAGGTCAGCCGCACCGCCTATTACCTTTGCGGCAATTGCGGCTTCAAGGCGCGCCAGTTCTTCTGGCAGTGTCCGGCCTGCGCGCGCTGGGAAAGCATCCCGCCGGAACGGGTGGAGCATGACTGAACCGCGCGTCATCGTTGCCCTCGATTACGCGGATGCCGCCGCCGCCCGCGCCGTGGTGGCGCGCCTGCGGCCGGACCTGTGCCGCCTGAAGGTGGGCAAGGAGCTGTTCGTCGCGGCCGGGCCCGATTTCGTGCGCGAGCTGGTGGGGCAGGGCTTTGCCGTGTTCCTCGATCTCAAGTTCCACGATATCCCGAATACCGTCGCCCAGGCCTGCAAGGCGGCCGCCCGCCTCGGCGTGTGGATGCTGAACGTGCATGCCAGCGGCGGTCCGCGCATGCTCGCGGCCGCGCGCGAAGCCGTCGAGAGTGGCCCGGCGCGGCCGCTGCTGATCGCGGTGACGGTGCTGACCAGCATGGGGCGCGAGGAACTGCAAGCCATCGGCATCGACGCCGACCCGGAGGCGCAGGTCCTGCGCCTGGCCGGACTGGCGCGCGACGCGGGTCTGGACGGCGTGGTCTGTTCCGCCCTGGAGGCCTCCACGCTGCGGCGGAACATGGGCGCGCATTTCCGCCTGGTGACGCCCGGTATCCGCCCGGCCGGCAGCGCCGCCGGCGACCAGACCCGCATTCTCACGCCGGCTCAGGCGTTGCGCGCCGGCGCCGATGATCTGGTGATCGGCCGCCCCATTACCCAGGCGGCTGATCCCGTGGCCGAACTGGAGAAAATCGCCGCCGAAATCGCCGCGTGTTGAGGCCTCGCGGCGGCGTCGGGCGATCGAGCAGCAAGTAGAATCCTCAAGCAGTCCGCCATAGATCCTCCGCCATGTACAAGACCATCGAAGATTTCGTCGGCAACACCCCCCTGGTGCGCTTGCGCAAGCTGCCGGGTGCCACTTCCAACGTCGTCCTGGTCAAGCTGGAAGGCAACAACCCGGCTGGCTCGGTGAAGGATCGGCCCGCCCTGTCGATGATTGCCAGGGCGGAGGCGCGTGGCGAGATTCGCCCCGGCGATACCCTCATCGAGGCCACCAGCGGCAATACCGGCATCGCCCTGGCGATGGCCGCCGCCATCCGCGGCTACCGCATGGTGCTGATCATGCCCGAGCACCTGTCGATCGAACGCCGCCAGACCATGAAGGCCTATGGCGCGGAGCTGGTGCTGGTGAGCAAGGCAGAGGGCATGGAAGGTGCCCGCGACCTGGCCGAACGCATGCAGCGCGAAGGCCGCGGCAAGATCCTCGACCAGTTTTCCAACCCCGACAATCCGGTGGCCCACTATGAAGCCACCGGCCCGGAAATCTGGCGGGATACCGAGGGTACGCTCACCCACTTCGTTTCCAGCATGGGCACCACCGGCACCATCATGGGGTGTTCGCGCTACCTGAAGGAAGTCAATCCGGCCATCCAGATCGTCGGCGTGCAGCCGGAGGAGGGCGCCCAGATCCCCGGCATCCGCAAGTGGCCCGCCGAGTACGTGCCGAAGATCTGCGACTACGATCGGGTCGACCGCATGATCTACGTCGGCCAGGCGGAGGCGGAGGAAACCGCCCGTCGCCTGGCGGCCGAGGAAGGCATCTTCGCCGGCATCTCCTCCGGCGGTGCCCTCTACGCGGCGCTGCAACTGTCCAAGGAAGTGGAACACGCGGTCATTGTCTCCATCGTCTGTGACCGTGGTGACCGCTACCTCTCCACCGGCGTGTTCCCGGCCTGAGCATGAGCGGGCGCGTCTACGTCTGGGACTTGCCGACGCGGCTGTTCCACTGGCTGCTGGTGGCATTGATCGTGGCCGCTTATCTGACCGCGTCCTTCGATGCGATGGACTGGCACCGGCGCATCGGTCTTACGCTGCTGGGCCTGGTCGTGTTCCGCCTGGTCTGGGGCTTTGTCGGGTCCCGCCATGCCCGCTTCGCCGACTTCCTGCGCGGTCCCGCCGCCGTCCTCGCCTATCTGCGCGGCACATGGCATGGCGTTGGGCACAATCCGCTGGGCGGTTGGTCGGTGCTGCTGCTGTTGTTGTTGCCGCTGGCCATGGTCGGCAGCGGCCTGTTCGCCAACGATGACGTCACCTTCCAGGGGCCACTCGCCGGGCTGGTCGACAAGGCGACCAGCGATCAACTCACCAGCCTGCATCACCTGGCCTTCGACCTGCTGCTGGGCCTCATCGGTCTGCATCTGGCGGCGATCACCTACTACCGCCTGGCGCGTCGGGAAAACCTGGTGAAGCCCATGTTCAGCGGCTGGAAGGAGGGCGACTTCACAGAGGAGCAGCCACGCCGCCCGACGCCCTGGCCAGCCTTGCTGCTGGCCGTGGCGGTTGCCGGTGGGGTCGTCTATGGCGTAACGACCCTGGAACCGCCGCCGTCCGCGCCGATTCCCGCCGAAGCCCTGCCGGACTGGTGAGCTGACAAGCCTGGCCGCACGGCTCAGGCTTGTCTGTCGGGAGGCACGCCTTACTTGACGCGGTAGCGGTCGTGGCAGGCCTTGCAGGATTCACCCAGCTTGCCGAACTGGGCGCCGATCGCCTTGGCATCGCCGGTGGCGGCGATCTTCGCCATTTCGTTGGCCTGGGTGTTGAAGTTGACGGCGATCTCGCGCACTTTCTCGGGCTCCTGGAAGAACTCCGACTTCAGGCGGGTCTTTTCGCCGCCGACGTCGCGGTCGGTGCCCGGCGCGTAGAGGGCGCCCAGCCCGGAATTGGCGACCGTGGCGATGGCCGCAGCGGCTTTCGCCACTTCGTCCTTGTTGAAGTTGCCTTCCAGACTGCCCTTGATCTTGCCCATGTTCCAGGCCATGAAGTTGTAGCTGGCCTTGCGGAACTTGATCATCTCCTCCGGCTTGAGCGGGGTGCTGGCGAGGGCGCCGCCGGCGACCGACAGGGCCAGGGCGGCCAGGACGAGTTTCAGGGTGGGCTTGCACGACATGCTGATCTCCTTGGTTGGTGGGGGTAAGGGCGGGCGCATTGTCGCCTCATTCGCGCCAGAGCAGGAAGACACAAGGGTGTTTGCGGAGTTCCGGCGGGCTCGCCGGCCATGCCGCGACGCGGGTGCTGAGGATGAGTTCGTCGCGACCGGTGAGGTCGCGCGCCACCGCCAGCCGGGTATCGGCGCGGCAGACCGCGAGGATGCTCTCCAGCATGGCCGGGTTGCGGTAGGGCGTTTCGATGAAGATCTGGGTGGCGTTGTCGGTGGCGGCGCGCGCTTCCAGAGCGCGCAGGGCCTGGGCCCGCTCATCCGGCTTCGCCGGCAGATAGCCGTGGAAGGTGAAACGCTGGCCGACCATGCCTGCGGCCATCAGCGCCAGCAGGATGGAGGAGGGGCCGACCAGGGGACGCACCGGGATGCCGTGGTCGTGGGCCAGGCGCACCAGTTCGGCGCCGGGGTCGGCTACCGCGGGACAACCGGCTTCCGACAGCAGTCCGGCGTCGTGGCCGTCGAGCAGGGGACGCAGCAGGCTTTCGAGTTCGGCATTCCGGGTGTGCTCGTTGAGTTCCAGCAGGGTCAGTTGCTGGAGCGGCAGCGTGGTAGGCAGTTGCTTGAGGAAGGCCCGCGCGGTCTTCGCGTGCTCGACGATGAAGGTGGAGAGGTTGGCGGCGATGCGCCGTGTTGCTTCAGGCAGCACCGATTCCAGCGGGGAGTCGCCCAGAGGCGTGGGAATCAGGTAGAGGGTGCCCGGCGCTGTTTCCGCCACACGCCGCACGCCTTACCCCTCACGCCAGGTCAGCACATCCAGGCCCTCGTTGGCCAGCATCTCGGTGAGCCTGATGAGGGGCAGACCCACCAGGGCGTTGGGATCCTCGGTCTCGTAGCGGGCGATGAGGGCGATCCCCAGGGATTCGCTGCGCGCGCTGCCGCAGCAGTTGTAAGGTTGGTCCTTGCGCAGATAGGCCTCGATCTGGGCGTCGCTGTAGTGCCGCATCAGCAGGCGTACCGGTACGTTGGCGGTCTGCACCGATCCGGTCCCGGCATTGAGCAGGCTGAGGGCGGTGTGGAATTCCAGGGTTTTGCCACGCATCGCGCGAAGTTGTGCTACCGCCTTTTCGTGGCTACCGGGTTTGCCCAGTTGCACCCCTTCCAGCAGAGCGACCTGGTCGGAACCGATGATGAGTGCGTCGGGAAAACGCGCCGCCACCGCGCGCGCCTTCAGCACCGACAGGCGCTGGGCGGTCTCGTCCGGAGACTCGCCCGGCAAGGGCGTCTCGTCCACGTCCGGGGCCGCCACCTCGAAGGGCACCCCCAGGCGGGCGAGGAGTTCGCGGCGGTAGGGGGAGGTTGAAGCGAGGACGAGGCGCATGTCTGAGCGGGTGGCTGGTAGCTGGTAGCTGGTAGCGGTCCATCAGCGCGCCTCCGGCGCGGAAACTTGATCTACCTGCTACAGACTACCCCCTACAAGCTAAATTATTCCGGCTGAATCTCCACCAGCACCTGATCTGGCGTCACCGCGTCGCCCTTGGCCACGTGGACTTGCACCACGGTACCGGAGACCGGGGCCTGGACTTCGTTCTCCATCTTCATCGCCTCGATGACCAGGACACCGTCGCCAGCCTTGACCTTGTCACCGGGCTTGACCTTGACGTCGACGATGGTGCCGGGCATGGCGGTGGTGACGCAGCCGGCGTGGGTGGGACGCGGACGCTGCTTGCTGCCGCCAGCCGCGGCCTTGCCGCCGGCCGACTTGCGCGGCGCGGCGGCGCCGGGGGTGACTTCCACCTCGTCCAGGGCCTCCAGCAGGACTTCCTCGGCGACCCCGTCGACGTGCACGTAGAACGGACGCTGGCCCTCGCCGCCATGGCCGGTACCCTTGATGCGGATATGGTAGGTCTCGCCGTGCAGGGTGACGTTGAATTCGCTGGGCGCATAGATGGCCGGGCAGGAAGCGGCTTCCTTGGATTCCGCCGGCAGCAGCGGTTCGGGAGTCAGGGTGCCGGCGGCCCGCTCCTGCAGGAAGGTGCGGCCGATGTCGGGGAACATGGCGTAAGTCAGCACGTCCTCGTCGGATTTGGCCAGACCCTCGGCCTCGCCGCGCAGCTTGTCGAGTTCGTCGGTGAGCAGATCGGCGGGGCGGCAGGTGATGACCTCCTGGTTGCCCACCGCGAGTTTCTTCACTTCCTCGTTGACCTTGCCCGGGGCGGCACCGTAGCGGCCCAGGAGGTAGCTTTTCACCTCGTTGGTGACCGACTTGTAGCGCCCGCCGGTGAGCACGTTGAGCACGGCCTGGGTGCCGACGATCTGCGAGGTGGGTGTGACCAGGGGAGGGTAGCCGAGGTCCTCGCGCACGCGGGGAATCTCCGCCAGCACCTCGTCCATGCGGTTCAGCGCGCCTTGCTCGCGGAGCTGGTTGGTGAGGTTGGAGATCATGCCGCCCGGCACCTGGGAGACCAGGATGCGGGTGTCCACCTGCGGGCCGGACATCTCGAACTGCCAGTATTTCTTGCGCTGTTCGCGGAAGTAGGCGCTGATTTCCTGCAGTTTGACGAGATTCAGACCGGTGTCGTATTCGGTGCCGGCGAGGGCGGCCACCAGGCTTTCCGTGGTGGGGTGGCTGGCGCCTTCAGAGTAGGCGGACAGGCAGGTGTCGATCATGCTGGCGCCGGCCTCGACTGCCTTCAGGTGCACCATGCTGGCCAGGCCCGAGGTGGCGTGGCTGTGCGTGTGGATGGGAAGGGAGACGGCGGCCTTCAGGGCCTTCACCAGCTTCTCGGTGTCGTAGGGCGTCAGCAGGCCGGCCATGTCCTTGATGGCCAGGGTGTCGCAGCCCATGGCTTCCAGTTCCTTCGCCATGGCAACGAAATAGTCGATGCCGTGCACCGGGCTGGTGGTGTAGCTGAGCGTGCCCTCGGCGTGCTTGCCGGCCGCCTTCACCGCCTCGATGGAGACGCGCAGGTTGCGCAGGTCGTTCATGGCGTCGAACACACGGAACACGTCGATGCCATTGTCCGCGCACTTCGTCACGAAGGCGCGCACCACGTCGTCGGGGTAATGCCGGTAGCCGAGCAGGTTCTGGCCGCGCAGCAGCATCTGGATGCGGGAGTTGGGCAGGGCGCGGCGCAGTTTCTTCAGGCGCTCCCAAGGATCCTCCTTGAGGAAGCGCACGCAGGCGTCGAAGGTGGCGCCGCCCCAGGCCTCGAGCGACCAGTAGCCGGCGGCGTCGAGGGCGCCGCAGATGGGCAGCATGTCCTCGGTGCGCATGCGGGTGGCGATCAGGGACTGGTGGCCGTCGCGCAGGACCAGTTCGGTGACGTGTACTTTCGGCATGGGACGATCCTCTTACAAGCCCATATGGGCGGCGATGGCCGCGGACAAGGCGGCGGCCACATGTTCGGCGGGGCGCTTGACCGCGTAGTTGAGCAGTTCCGGATGGGCTTCGACGAAGCCGGTGTTGAAGCGGCCGGAGCGAAAATCCGGGTTCTGCAGAATTTCCTGATAGTAGGGAATGGTGGTCTTGACGCCGTACACCTTCATGTCGTCCAGGGAACGGCGGCCGCGCTCGATCACCGCCTCCCAGGTCAGCGCCCAGACCGTGAGCTTGGCACACATGGAGTCGTAGTAGGGCGGGATGGTGTAGCCCGAATACATGGCCGCGTCGACGCGCACGCCGGGGCCGCCGGGGGCGTAGTAGCGGGTGATGCGGCCGAAACTGGGTAGGAAGCTGTTTTTTGGATCCTCGGCGTTGATGCGGAATTCCATGGCGAAGCCGCGGTGGCGGATGTCCTCCTGCTTGTACTGCAGGGGCAGGCCATCGGCGATGCGGATCTGCTCCTGGACGATGTCGATGCCGGTGATCGTCTCGGTGACGCAGTGTTCCACCTGCAAGCGGGTGTTCATCTCCATGAAGAAGAACTGGTTGTCCGCATCCAGCAGGAACTCGACGGTGCCGGCGTTCCTGTAGCCGACCGCCTTGGCGGCGCGCACCGCGAGCTTGCCGATGTATTCGCGCTGGGCCTCGCTGAGCTGCGGCGAGGGGGCGATCTCGATCAGTTTCTGGTTGCGGCGCTGGATGGAGCAGTCGCGTTCGTACAGGTGGACGCAATCGCCGTGGCTGTCGCCGATGATCTGCACCTCGATGTGCTTGGGGTTCACCACGCACTTCTCGATGAAGACCTCCGGCTTGCCGAAGGCCTTGGTGGCTTCGGAGACCACCCGCTCGTAGTTCTTCACCAGTTCATCGTCGGAATCGCAGCGGCGGATGCCGCGGCCGCCGCCGCCGTTGGTGGCCTTGAGCATGACCGGGTAGCCGATCTCACGGGCCAGTTCGAGGGCTTCCTCGGCGTTTTCCAGGTTGTGGTCGGAGCCGGGTACCACTGGGATGCCGGCCTTGATCATGGCCTGGCGGGCCTGGATCTTGTCGCCCATCTGGGTGATGACCTCGGCGGTGGGGCCGATGAACTTGATGCCGCGGCGCGCGCACACCTCGGCCAGCACGGGATTCTCCGAGAGGAAGCCGTAGCCGGGATGAAGCGCGTCGCAACCGGAGGCCACCGCCAGATTGACGATGTTGTGAGCGTTGAGGTAGCCCAGCACGGGGTCGGAGCCGATGTTGTAGGCGACGTCGGCCTTCTTGACATGGAGGGCGTGGCGGTCGGCATCGGTATAGATGGCGACCGACTGGATGCCCATCTCCTTGCAGGCCCGCACGATGCGGACCGCGATTTCGCCCCGGTTGGCAATGAGTATCTTCTTGATCACGCTACAGCCTTTACTCGAGTGGAGCGGGGAGGATTCCGACACGGATTCGGAGTCGAAATAGTCCCGTAACTTTGACAAAAAAGGCCGTAAAGCTTAACATTTACGGCTTATGTCTGCACCGGGATACCTGGACGCACTGAGTTTCGCCCGCTCCGGCGCGAGCCTGGAAGGGGAACTCCGCGCCGATCAGCTGCCCCGCCTGCAAAGCAATTTGACCTCAGATGATGCTGCGGTGCAATACCGGATCGTGGGCATAGTCGAAGCCGGCCGGCCGGCTTTGAGCTTATGGATCGAGGCGGATGTCCGCCTGACCTGTCAGCGTTGCCTGGAGCCCTTCCGGCAACGTGTGGAACTGGAGAATGTGTTGCCCGTCGCGCGGGACGAAGCCGAGCTGGCGCGATGGGAAACGGATGATCCCCTGGTGGATGCGCTGGTGGCCGATGACCGGCTGGACGTGGCGTCCCTGGTGGAAGACGAAATTTTGTTGAGCCTGCCCGTTGCGCCCCGCCATCCGGAGGGGGAGTGCGGTGCGGGATTCCAGGCTTGACGCGAGATCGATGTAAAGGAGAACGATATGGCCGTTCAGCAGAACAAGAAATCCCCGTCCAAGCGCGGCATGCACCGCGCCCACGACTTTCTGAGCAATCCTCCCACCGCGGTGGAAGCCACCACCGGCGAGGTTCACATGCGCCACCACATCAGCCCCAACGGCTATTACCGTGGCCGCAAGGTCATCAGCGGCAAGGCCGACAACAGCTGATCAACCGCCGCGATCCGGCCGGCCGTGGCCCACTCCGCGGCTGATCGAACATGCGCGAAATCACCATCGCCATTGACGCCATGGGGGGCGACCACGGTCCCCACGTGACCGTCAAGGCCGCTTTGCAGGCCTTGCGCGCCGAACCGGACATCAACATCGTCCTGGTCGGCCTGGAGGACGTGATTCGCGCCGAACTCAAGGCCAACCGCGCCGAGACAGGAACCCACCTGCGCATCCACCACGCCAGCGAGGTGGTGAAGATGGACGACCCCCTGCCGGTCGCACTGCGCATCAAGAAAAATTCCTCCATGCGGTTGACCGCCGATCTGGTCAAGCGCGGCGAGGCCGACGCCGGCGTGTCCGCCGGCAATACCGGCGCCCTCATGGCGGTTTCCCGCTTCGTCCTGAAAACCCTGCCCGGCATCGATCGACCCGCCATCGCTTCCACCCTGCCTTCCCGCACCGGCAGCACCTATGTGCTGGACCTGGGTGCCAACGTGGATTGCGGCGCCGAACACCTGCTCCAGTTCGGCATCATGGGGGCAGCCCTGGCCGCGGCCATCGAGCACAAGGAGCGCCCCAGCGTCGGCCTGCTCAACATCGGCGAGGAAGACATCAAGGGCAACGAGGTGGTCAAGCGTGCCGGTGAGCTTCTCAAGGATAGCGGCCTGAATTTCCATGGCAACGTCGAGGGCGACGACATCTACAAGGGCACCGTGGATGTGGTGGTGTGCGACGGATTCGTCGGCAACATCGCCCTGAAGACCTCCGAAGGCCTGGCCAAGCTGATCGGCGATCAGTTGCGCACGGAGTTCAAAAGGAATCCCTTGACCATGCTGGCCGGACTCATCGCCCAGCCGGTCCTGCGCGCCTTCAAGCGAAAACTGGACCCCCGCCGCTATAACGGTGCCAGCCTGCTCGGCCTGAACGGGGTGATCATCAAGAGCCACGGCTCCGCCGACGTGTTCGCCTTTACCCAGGCCGTGCACAAGGCCGTCGAGGAGGTGCGCGGCGGACTGTTGCGGCGCATCGCCGAACAGGTGGGCAACCACCAAAACGGCTTGCCGGAAGAAGAAGGAGAAGCGGCGTGAGTCAAACGCCAAGTATTTTTTCCCGCATCATCGGGACCGGCAGCCACTTGCCGGCCCGTGTGCTGACCAATGCCGACCTGGAAAAGCAGATTGAAACCACCAGCGAGTGGATCCTGGAGCGAACCGGCATCCGCGAGCGCCACATCGCCGCCGAGGGCGAGCTGACCAGCGATCTGGCGCAGCAGGCCGCGGAAGCGGCGATCGAGGCGGCCGGCATCGACGCCGCCGAGATCGGGCTCATCGTCGTCGCCACCACCACCTCCGACCGTATCTTTCCCAGTACCGCATGCGCGCTGCAGGCCAAACTGGGCATCACCAACGGCTGTCCCGCTTTCGACGTGCAGGCGGTGTGCAGCGGCTTCGTCTACGCGGTCTCCGTGGCCGACCAGTTCATCCGCTCCGGTCAGGTCAAGACCGCCCTGGTGGTGGGCGCGGAAACCCTGTCGCGCATCACCGACTGGAGTGATCGGGGCAACTGCATACTCTGGGGCGATGGCGCCGGCGCCGTGGTCCTGCAAGCCTCGGAGCAGCCCGGCATCCTCAATACCCACCTGCACGCCGACGGCCGCTATCAGGATCTGCTGTTCGTCGACGGCGGCGTGTCGCTGAAGAAGGAAGGCGCCTGCTACATGCGCATGTCAGGCAATGCCGTGTTCAAGATGGCGGTCAACACCCTGGACGCCATCGTCGACGAGACCCTGGAGGCCAACGGCTTGCAAAAGACCGACATCGACTGGCTGGTGCCCCACCAGGCCAACATCCGCATCATACAGGCCACCGCCAGGAAGCTGGGCATGGGCATGGAGCGGGTGGTGGTCACCGTCGACCGCCATGGCAACACCTCCGCCGCCTCGATTCCCCTCGCTTTCGATACCGCCGTGCGGGAAGGCAAGATCAAGGCCGGCGAGCTGGTGCTGATGGAAGCCTTCGGCGGTGGCTTTACCTGGGGCTCGGTGCTGGTGAGGATGTGATTTGGAGCCTGTGGCTGGTGGCTGATAGCGGGTGGCTCCTGATCCGCGCCTGCGGCGCGCTGACTCAGGCTACGAGCTACCCTCTACGAGCTACCTGCTTCCCCAAGGAGACCCAATGAAATTTGCTTTCGTTTTCCCCGGCCAGGGCTCCCAGTCGGTGGGCATGATGGCCCACTACGGCGATGCCGTCCGCGCCACTTTCGACGAGGCTTCCGCCGCCCTGGGCCAGGATCTGTGGGCCATGGTGGGCGAGGGGCCGGCTGAAGCCCTCAACCAGACCGTCAACACCCAGCCGGCGATGCTGGTCGCCGGCGTCGCGGCCTACCGGCTCTGGCTGGCCCAGGGCGGCCCCGCGCCAGCCCTGATGGCGGGCCACAGCCTGGGCGAGTACACCGCCCTCGTCTGTGCCGGCGCCCTGGGGTTCGCCGATGCCGTCCGTCTCGTGCGCCTGCGCGCCGAGGCCATGCAATCCGCCGTGCCCGAGGGCGTTGGCGCCATGGCCGCCGTGCTCGGCCTGGATGACGATCTGGTGTGCGCGGTCTGCGCCGAGGCCGCCCAGGACGAGGTGCTGGAGGCGGTCAACTTCAATTCCCCCGGCCAGGTGGTCATCGCCGGCAACAAGGCCGCCGTGGACCGGGGTTGTGCCCTGGCCAAGGAGAAGGGCGCGAAGCGGGCGTTGCCGCTGCCGGTGTCCGTGCCTTCCCATTGCGCGCTGATGAAACCGGCGGCGGAGAAGTTGCTGGTTGCGCTGAACGGCATCGAGGTCAAGGCACCCTCCGTGCCGGTGCTGCACAACGCCGATGTCGCCGGCCATGCCGACCCCGCGGCCATCCGCGACGCCCTGGCGCGGCAACTTTTCAGCCCGGTGCGCTGGGTGGAGACGGTGCGGGCGATGGCCGCGCAAGGCGTCGAACTCATCGCCGAATGCGGGCCGGGCAAGGTGCTGTCCGGTCTCAACAAGCGCATCGTCGAGGTACCCACCCTGGCCATCACCGATGCCGCCAGCCTGGCGGACGTGCTGGGCAAGGTGAAGGGCACCTGACTGATATTTCCGGATGCCGGCCATGGTCCGGCCCAGATAGGAGACAGACATGGAAATTCGCGTCGCATTGGTCACCGGCGCCTCCCGCGGGATCGGCCAGGCCATCCTGCATGCCCTGGGACGGGCTGGCTGCCTCGTGGTGGGAACCGCCACCAGTGAATCCGGCGCCCAGGCCATTGGTGATGGCCTGGCCCAGGCGGGCATCAAGGGCGAAGGCCTGATGCTCAACGTCAACGATGCCGCCCAGGTCGACGCGGCCATCGAGGGCATCCTGGCTCGCCACGGCCGCATCGACATCCTGGTCAACAACGCCGGCATCACCCGCGACAACCTGCTCATGCGCATGAAGGACGAGGAGTGGGCGGCCATCATCGATACCAACCTCACCTCCGTGTTCCGTCTTTCCCGCGCGGTGCTGCGGCCCATGATGAAGGCCCGCTTCGGCCGCATCGTCAACATCGCCTCGGTGGTGGGGGCCTCCGGCAACGCCGGCCAGACCAACTACGCCGCCGCCAAGGCCGGCATGATCGGCTTCTCCAAGTCGCTGGCGCAGGAGGTGGGCAGCCGCGGAATCACCGTAAACTGCCTCGCGCCGGGCTTCATCGACACCGACATGACCAAGGCCCTGCCGGAAGCCGCCCGCGCCAAACTGATGGAGCGCATCCCTCTGGGCAAACTGGGCACTCCCGAGGACATTGCCCATTCCGTGGCCTTCCTGGCCTCGGACGGGGCGGGCTACATCACCGGTGCCACCCTGCACGTCAATGGCGGTATGTACATGGATTGAACCGACAGGTCGTATTATTCGCATCCGACCTGATTCTCCAGCCGGGGTTTTTGCTAGAATTTCCCCGCTTTTTTTCCTACCCGTAGGGAGTTTTCTGATGAGTGATATTGAGCAGCGTGTCAAAAAGATCGTCGCCGAGCAGCTGGGCGCCAACGAAGCCGATGTGAAGCTGGAGTCCTCCTTCGTGGACGACCTGGGCGCCGACTCCCTGGATACGGTGGAATTGGTGATGGCCCTGGAAGAAGCCTTCGAGTGTGAGATTCCGGACGAGGAGGCCGAGAAGATCACCACCGTGCAGCAGGCCGTTGACTACATCAACACCCACCTGAGCAAGTAATCGTCCTCCTGGCGCATCGCCGGCCCCAGGTCGGCGACGCGCGGGCCCGGCTATCGAGCCGGGTTTTTTCTTTATACCGTCGAGGAGTCGCATCTTGTCCCAGCATTCACGCCCCGCCAGACGTCGAGTGGTGATCACCGGTCTGGGCGTCATTTCCCCGCTCGGCAACAGCGTGTCGGAGGCCTGGGACAAGCTCGTGGCGGGCAAATCGGGGATCACGCGCATTACCCGCTTCGATCCCTCTGCTTTCTCCTCGCAGATCGCCGGCGAGGTCAAGGATTTCGACGTGGCCAAGTACCTGTCTCCGAAGGAGGCGCGGCGCATGGATGTGTTCATCCATTACGGCCTGGCGGCGGGTATCGATGCGGTGAAGGATTCCGGCCTGGAAGTCACCGACGCGAACCGGGAACGCATCGGCGTCAACATCGGTTCCGGCATCGGCGGCCTGCCGATGATCGAGGATACCCACAAGACTTACGTTGATACGGGCGGCCCGCGCAAGATTTCGCCTTTCTTCATCCCGGGCACCATCATCAACATGATCTCGGGCAATCTGTCCATCCTGCTGGGTCTGAAGGGCCCCAATCTGGCCGTGGTCACCGCCTGTACCACCGGTCTGCACGCCATCGGTACCAGCGCCCGCATGATCGAGCACAACGACGCCGACGTGATGGTCTGCGGCGGCGCCGAATCCACCGTCTGCCCGCTGGCCATCGGCGGTTTCTCCGCCGCCAAGGCGCTGTCCACGCGCAACGACGATCCCGCCACCGCCAGCCGGCCCTGGGACAAAGATCGCGACGGTTTCGTGCTGGGCGAAGGTGCCGGTGTCATGGTGCTGGAGGAGTACGAGCACGCGAAGGCGCGCGGCGCCCGCATCTACGCGGAAATCTCCGGTTTCGGCATGAGCGGCGACGCCTTCCACATGACCGCGCCGGATACGGACGGCCCCAAGCGTTCCATGCTCAACGCTTTGCGCGATGCCGGGGTGAACGCCGACGAGGTGCAATACATCAACGCCCACGGCACCTCGACGCCCCTGGGCGACAAGAACGAGACCGAGGCCATCAAGCTGGCCTTCGGCGAGTCCGCGCGAAATCTCGTGGTCAATTCCACGAAATCCATGACCGGCCACCTGCTCGGTGGCGCCGGCGGCCTGGAATCGGTGTTCACCGCGCTGGCCGTGCATCACCAGATCTCGCCGCCCACCATCAATATCTTTTCGCAGGATCCCGAGTGCGACCTGGACTACTGCGCCAACGTCGCCCGCGCCATGAAGATCGACGTCGCATTGAAGAACAACTTCGGTTTCGGCGGCACCAACGGCACGCTGATCTTCCGCAAGGTGTGAGCCCGGCCATCGGGCGGTTTGATGGCACCCGCCGCTGAAGTGGCTCCCCGCATTCTCGTCAACGGCGAGGCGCTTGGCCACGTCAGCGCGCTGGACCGGGGCCTGGGCTATGGCGACGGGGTGTTTCGCACGCTGCGCATCGAGGCCGGGCAGCCCCGCTGGTGGGACGAACATCTGGCCCGGCTGGCCGAGGATTGCGCCCGCCTGCGCCTGGATTGCCCCAGCCGCGACACGCTGGAGCGCGATCTGTCTGACTTGGCGCCGCTGCCGGCCTGGGGCGTATTGCGCATTACGCTGACCCGCGGCGAGGGGCCGCGCGGCTATCGTCCGCCATTTCCGGCCCATGGCACCCGCATCCTCGCCTGCTGGCCCGACCCTCATGCCTTGCCGCGCGACAACATCCGGGCGCGCGTATGCGACCTGCGCCTGGCCTGGCAGCCCGCGCTGGCTGGCATCAAGCATCTCAACCGCCTCGAACAGGTCATGGCGCGCGCGGAATGGGAGGATGCCGACATCGACGAAGGCATCCTGCTGGACCGCGACGGACGAATCGTCTGCGGCGTCTCGAGCAACCTGTTCTTCTGGCGGGACGACGGTCTGCATACCCCCGCCTTGCGCGGCTGTGGTGTCGCCGGAGTGACCCGCGGCCGCCTGCTGCGCCGCGCGGTCTCGGCAGGCATCGCGGTGCGGGAGGGCGAATATGTCCTCGACGATCTCTGGCAGGCGCAGGAACTCATGCTGACCAACAGCCTGACCGGCCTGCGGCGGGTGGCCAGGCTGGGCGAGAAAATCTGGGAGACGCCCGTCGTCAGCCCCCGTCTGCGCGAGTTGCTGGATGCTTAGGTTGATCCGTCGGCTCCTTCTGCTGGCGCTACTCGTCGTCCTTGCCGCGTCTGGCTGGCTGCTGTACTACGCCGTGACGCCGATGCTCGGCGGCGGGGCCGCCTATCCGCTGGCCTTCTCCATCGAACGTGGTGCCAGCCTGCGCGCCGCCAGCGAGAGCCTGGGCGCGGCGGGCGCTCTGGAGAGGCCCGAAGCCTTCGTCCTCATCGCGCGCTTGCGCGGCATGGCCGGCGACATCCGGGCGGGCAGTTATGCTCTGGAAACGCCGGCCAGTCCCCTGGAACTGTTGCGCAAGATCACTGCCGGGGACACCGTGCTGCAGAAGATCACCTTTGTCGAGGGCTGGACTTTCGCCGAGATGCGCCGCGCCATCGAGGCCCATCCCGGCTTGCGGCAGGACACCGCGGGCCTGTCCGAAGCCGATCTGCTGAAGGCCGTGGGGGCCGAGGTGGAGCATCCCGAGGGCTGGTTCCTTCCCGATACCTATTTCTTCGACGCCGGCAGTTCCGACTTGGCCATCTATCGGCGCGCGCACGATGCCATGCGCAAGCTGTTAGAGCAGGAATGGCCGATGCGCGCAGCGGGCCTGCCCTATGCCGCGCCCTACGAGGCCCTGATCATGGCCTCCATCATCGAGAAGGAAACCGGAGCGCCGGAAGAACGCCCGCAGATCGCCTCCGTGTTCGTCAACCGCCTGAGCATCGGCATGCGCCTGCAGACCGACCCCACCGTGATCTATGGCCTGGGTGCGCGCTTCGACGGCAATCTGCGCAAGGTCGATCTGCAGACGGATACCGCCTACAACACCTATACGCGTGCTGGCCTGACACCGACCCCCATTGCCCTGCCAGGGGCTGCCGCCCTGCGCGCGGCTCTGCACCCCGAGCAGACCCGCTACCTGTATTTCGTTTCCATGGGCAATGGCCTGCATGTGTTCTCGGAAAACCTGAACGCCCACAACCGTGCGGTGAACCGCTACCAGAGACGCTAGGACATCCACATGAAGGGCATGTTTCTCACCCTGGAAGGCGTCGACGGCGCCGGCAAGAGCAGCCATCTGGAATGGCTGGCCGCGTGGTTCCGCAGCCGCGGCCGCGTGGTGCGCATGACGCGGGAGCCGGGTGGCACGCCGGTCGGCGAGAAGTTGCGGGAGATCGTGCTGCATGAGCCCATGCACGCGGAGACCGAGGCTTTGATCATGTTCGCCGCCCGCCGCGAGCACATCGAGCGGATCATCCGGCCGGCCCTGGCGGCGGGCGAGGTGGTCATCTCGGACCGTTTCACCGATGCCAGTTTCGCCTACCAGTGCGGCGGCAGGGGCCTGGCCGAGGCCAGGCTGGAGGTGCTGGAGGCATGGGTGCATGCCGATCTGCAGCCCGATCTGACCTTGCTGTTCGACCTGCCCACCGAAATCGCCGCGCGCCGCCTGGCGACAGCCCGTTCACCGGACCGCTTCGAGCGGGAAGAGGCGGATTTTCACGCGCGTGTGCGCGCGGCTTATCTGCGCCGGGCCGAGCGACACCCCGAGCGCATCCGCGTGGTCGACGGCAGCCAAGGCCTGGAGGCGGTGCGCGCCCAGTTGCTGGCGATTCTGGAGTCGCTGCCATGATCCATCCCTGGAACCGGGCTCTGTTCGAGCGCCTGGGCGGCGATCGCGAGCGCCTGCCGCACGCCTTGCTGCTGCATGGCCGGGCCGGCGTCGGCAAGCGTGATTTGGCTCTCGATCTGGCGGCCTGGGTGTTGTGTGAGTCCCCAAGCGGGGAGGGACCTTGCGGGCAGTGCGATGCCTGCAATTGGTTCGCGCAGGGCAACCACCCTGATTTTCGTCTGGTGGAACCTCAGGAAGAGGAAACCGACGATGCCGGCAAGGTGGTGAAGAAGGCCAGCCGGCAGATCAGCGTCGAGGCGGTGCGCGGCATCACGGAATTCCTCGGTCTTACCGCGCATCGCGGTGGCTGGCGCAGCGCGGTGATCCATCCGGCGGAGTACATGAATGCTGCGGCCGCCAACGCCTTGCTGAAGACGCTGGAGGAACCGCCGCCGCGCGTGCTGCTCCTGCTGGTGTCGCATCAGCCGGGACGCCTGCCGGCCACCGTGCTTTCACGCTGCCGCCAGGTGGCGGTGACGCCGCCGCCCTCCGCGGAGGCCCTGGAATGGCTGCGCCAGGCCCGCATCGAAGAGCCCGAGGCGGCACTGGCCGAAGCCGGCGGGGCACCCTTGCGTGCCCTGGAATACGCCGATGCGGAGAGGCGTGCCCGCATGGAGTCCTTCCTCGACGCGCTGGCCGCGCCGGAAGCGATCGAGGCCAGTGATCTGGCCCTCGCCTACAAGGACGCCCTGGCCGACTGCTGGGGCTGGCTGGCCCGCTGGATGCACGACATGCTGAGCCTGCGCCTGGCCGGAAACAGCCGCTACTTCAGCGGTCGCGCCGGAGACATGCGACGACTGGGCGCCCATGCGGAACTCTCCGGCATGCTCGATTTTCAGCGCGAAATCACCGAGGCGGCGCGCTGGCTGCGCCACCCGTTGAACGCGCAGTTGTTGCTAGAATCCTGGCTCATCCGCTACATCCAGGTCACGCGAGGCAACCCATGAGCGAAAGCGCGCGTCAGCAAGCCGGCCGGGCGGGGATGTTGTCCCTGGCCATCAAGGAACGTTCCGCCCTGTTCGCCGCCTACATGCCCTACGTCAAGGGCGGAGGCCTGTTCATCCCGACCAATCGGCCCTATCAGATGGGTGATCAGGTCTACATGTTGCTGACCCTCATGGACGAGCCCAACAAGTTGCCGGTTTCCGGCAAAGTGGTCTGGATCACGCCTTCCGGCGCCCAGGGCAACCGCCAGCAGGGCATCGGCGTGCAGTTCGACGAGAGCGAGGGTGCCGTGTCGGTGCGCCACAAGATCGAGGGCATACTCGGCAACGCCATGAAGTCGACCCGCCTGACGCATACGATGTGATTTAGGGGCAGCTTGTAGCTCGTAGCGGGTAGCTTTTATTGCGCGCCGAAGGCGCGGAAAAATACGGCTACGAGCTACCGGCTACGAGCTACAAGCTTAAAAAAAATGTTCGTCGATTCCCACTGCCACATCGATTTCCCCGATTTCCAGGAAGGGGTGGAACCCTTGCTGGCGCGCATGTCCGAGGCCGGCGTTGGGCATGCCCTGTGCGTGGCCGTGAACCTGGAAAATCTGCCGCGCGTGCTGGATCTGGCCCGTGCGCACGCCAACCTGTTCGCCTCGGTGGGCGTGCATCCCGACCATGACGAGGGCCGCGAGCCTGGCGTCGACGAACTGGTCGAACTCGCCGGCCTGCCCAAGGTGGTGGCCATCGGCGAAACCGGCCTGGATTACTACCGCATGCGGCGGGAAGACGTGGACTGGCAGCGGCAACGCTTCCGGGTGCACATCCGCGCCGCCCGCCGGGCGGGCAAGCCCCTCATCATCCATACCCGCAATGCCGCCGCCGATACCCTCGCCATCATGCAAGAGGAGGGGGCGGACCTGGCCGGCGGGGTCATGCACTGTTTCACCGAATCCTGGGAGGTGGCGCAAGCCGCCCTGGACATGGGGTTTCACATTTCCTTTTCCGGCATCGTCAGCTTCAAGAATGCGCTGGAGCTGAAGGAAGTCGCCCGGCGGGTGCCCCTGGAACGCCTGCTCATCGAGACCGACGCGCCCTACCTCGCCCCCGTGCCACATCGCGGCCGGCGCAACGAACCCGCCTACGTGCGTCACGTGGCTGAGGAAATTTCCAGGCTCCGGGACATGCCCTTGGCCGAAGTGGAAGCGGCGACCACGGCCAACTTCTTCCGCTTGTTCCAGGCCGCCGCCTGAAAGAAAACGGGCACCCGCGGGTGCCCGTCGCGATGAGGCGGCTGGCGGGGTCAGGCCGGTTCGAGTTCCGCGCTGAACCGCAGCTTGATGGCTTCGTTTTCGTCGACGTCCACCGTCACCTCGCCACCCTCGCTCAAACGCCCGAATAACAGTTCGTCGGCCAGGGCCTTGCGGATGGTGTCCTGGATCAACCTCGACATGGGCCGCGCACCCATCAGGGGATCGAAGCCCTTCTTCGCCAGCCAGGCGCGCAGGGCGTCGGTGAAGTGGGCTTCCACCTTCTTCGCATGGAGCTGTTCCTCCAGTTGCATGAGGAACTTGTCCACCACGCGCAGGATGATTTCCTCGGTGAGGGACGCGAAGGAAATGGTGGCATCCAGCCGGTTGCGGAATTCCGGCGTGAACATGCGCTTGATCTCGGCCATCTCGTCGCCCACCTTGGAAGCCAGGGTGAAGCCGATGCCCGTCTTGTTCATGGCCTCGGCGCCGGCGTTGGTGGTCATGATGATCACCACGTTGCGGAAATCGGCCTTGCGCCCGTTGTTGTCGGTGAGGGTGCCGTGGTCCATGACCTGCAGCAGGACGTTGAAGATGTCCGGGTGGGCCTTCTCGATCTCGTCCAGCAGCAGCACCGCGTAAGGGTTCTTGGTGATGGCCTCGGTGAGCAGGCCGCCCTGCTCGAAGCCCACGTAGCCGGGTGGCGCGCCGATGAGGCGGGAGACCGCGTGGCGCTCCATGTACTCCGACATGTCGAAGCGGATCAGTTCCACGCCCAGGGTGTAGGCGAGTTGCCGCGCCACCTCGGTCTTGCCGACGCCGGTGGGACCCGAAAACAGGAAGGAGCCGATGGGCTTGGCCGGATTGCCGAGGCCGGAGCGGGACATCTTGATGGCCGCGGAGAGGGCGTCGATGGCCTTGTCCTGGCCGAACACCACGGCCTTCAGGTCGCGGTCCAGGCTCTTCAGGGCGTTGCGCTCGTCGTTGGCGACGGTCTTCGCCGGAACACGGGCGATCTTGGCGACAATGTCCTCGATCTCCTTGGGGGTGATGACCTTCTTCTGCTTGGACTTGGGCTGGATGCGCTGGGCGGCGCCGGCCTCGTCGATGACGTCGATGGCCTTGTCCGGCAGGTGACGGTCGTTGATGTAGCGGGCCGACAGTTCGGCGGCGGTGGACAGGGCGCCCTGCGTGTACTTCACGCCGTGGTGGGATTCGAAGCGCGACTTGAGGCCCTTGAGGATGAGCACGGTCTCCTCGACCGAGGGTTCCTTCACGTCGATCTTCTGGAAGCGGCGGGATAGGGCGTGGTCCTTCTCGAAGATACCGCGGAACTCGGCATAGGTCGTGGCGCCGATGCAGCGCAACTGCCCGGCCGACAAGGCCGGCTTCAACAGATTGGAGGCGTCCAGGGTGCCGCCGGAGGCCGCGCCGGCACCGATGACGGTATGGATCTCGTCGATGAACAGAATGGCCTTGGGATTGCCGGCCAGTTGCTTGATGACGGCCTTCATGCGCTGTTCGAAATCCCCCCGGTACTTGGTGCCGGCGAGCAGGGCGCCCATGTCCAGGGCATAGACCGTCGAGCCTTCGAGAATCTCGGGCACATTGTGTTCGATCAGGCGCCGCGCCAGGCCCTCGGCGATGGCGGTCTTGCCGACGCCGGCCTCGCCCACCAGCAGCGGATTGTTCTTGCGACGGCGACACAGGGTCTGGATCACCCGTTCCAGTTCCAGATCACGGCCGATGAGGGGGTCGATCTTGCCGGAAAGGGCCAGGGCGTTCAGATTGTTGGTGAAGGATTCCAGCGGCGAGGCAGCCTTTTCCTCGCCTTCCTGTGCCTCACCCGCGCTGTCGCCACGGGCTCCGGCCGAGGATTCCTGCGGGGTCTTGGCGATGCCGTGCGAGATGAAGTTGACCACATCGAGTCGGCTGAGGCCCTGCTGGGACAGAAAGTGCAGGGCGTGCGAATCCTTCTCGCCGAAAATGGCCACCAGTACGTTGGCGCCGGTGACCTCCTTCTTGCCGGAGGATTGCACATGCAGAATGGCGCGCTGGATGACGCGCTGGAAACCCAGAGTGGGCTGGGTGTCGACGTCTGCCTCGCCGGGCACTCGCGGTGTATGACGCGCGATGAAATCTGCCAGCTTCTTGCGCAGATCCTCGATATTCGCCGTGCAGGCCCGCAGCACTTCCGCCGCCGAGGGATTGTCGAGCATGGCCAGCAGCAGATGCTCCACGGTGATGAATTCGTGGCGTTTCTGCCTGGCGTCCATGAAGGCCATGTGCAGACTGACTTCCAACTCCTGGGCGATCATTCGTTTTCCTCCATCACGCACTGCAGTGGGTGCTGGTGTTCGCGCGCATGATTCGTCACCTGTCGCACCTTGGTTTCCGCCACGTCGCGGGGGTAGACGCCAGCCAACCCCGCACCCTCATTATGCACTTTGAGCATGACCCGTGTGGCTTGTTCACGGTCCATGAGAAAAAAACGCTGCAGCACGCCGATGACGAAATCCATGGGCGTGAAATCGTCATTAAGAAGCAAAACCTTATATAGCGGTGGCGGCGGGCGGACGCTTAATTCCGTGCCCGAGTCCAATTGTTCGAGATGCCTGACTGCCATGGTTGCGAGCCGATGCGCTGTGGCATTGATTGTGGCGGCGTGAAGAATTTTTTCAAGCCGATTGACGGAATGGATATTTGCCGGGTAAAAAGCCGCCGTTTGGCGGCGGAGCGCTTTTTTCCGGGCTGAACGGGTCAATTGTTTTGTTTTGCTTAGGAGCAGTTTAGATGGCCACTGGCACTGTGAAATGGTTCAACGATTCAAAAGGCTTCGGCTTCATCACCCCGGACGGCGGTGGTGACGACGTGTTTGCCCACTTTTCCGCCATTCAGAGCAAAGGCTTCAAGAGCCTGAAGGAAAACCAGCGTGTGACCTTCGATGTGGTGGATGGTCCCAAGGGCAAACAAGCCTCCAATATCCAGCCGATGTAAGAGTCGGTGCCGGTGTAATCCGGTTTTTCGGCGGGTGGGGCCATTGCCGCCCGCCAACCCCGGCCCCCTGTGCTATACGTCAAACAAGACGTTGGCGCAGGAGAGGCCAGATGAACACCCCCCATCAGGTTCCACCCATTGACGTGACACCGGGCAAAACACCGGGGAGCGAGCTTGCGCATCTGCTTGCGGGCCTGGAACGCCAGAAGGAAGAACTGGGTCCCATCGCCGACGAGTTGATCGGCCTGCTGCACCACCTCGGAGTGGATCTCCCGCCCCGAGGCGACAAGCGCCTCAATCCATCCAGCGAATGATTTCCCTGCCGAACGCGGAGCAGGGGATCTGCGTCGCGCCGTCCATCAATCGAGCGAAGTCGTAGGTCACCTGTTTGCTGCGGATGGCGCCGTCCATGCCCTTCAGAATCCTGTCCGCGGCTTCAACCCAGCCCATGTGGCGCAACATCATTTCTCCGGACAGGATGATGGAGCCCGGGTTGACGTAGTCCTTGCCCGCGTACTTGGGCGCGGTGCCGTGGGTGGCCTCGAACATGGCCACGCTGTCGGACAGGTTGGCGCCGGGGGCGATGCCGATGCCGCCCACCTCCGCCGCCAGGGCGTCGGAGATGTAATCGCCGTTCAGGTTCATGGTGGCAATGACGTCGTAGTCCTCGGGCCGCAGCAGGATCTGCTGCAGGAAGGCGTCGGCGATGACATCCTTCACCACGATGCCATTCGGCAGCTTCACCCAGGGGCCGCCGTCCAGCAGTTCGCCGCCGAATTCACGGATCGCCAGTTCATAGCCCCATTTCTTGAAGCCGCCCTCGGTGAACTTCATGATGTTGCCCTTGTGCACCAGGGTCACCGACTTGCGGTTGTTGTCGATGGCGTACTGGATGGCGCGGCGGATCAGACGCTCGGAGCCTTCCACGGAGACGGGCTTGATGCCGATGGCGGAGGACTCTGGGAAGCGGATCTTCTTCACGCCCATTTCCTTATGCAGGAATTCCAGCACCTTCTTCACCTCGGCGGAGCCGGCTTCCCATTCCACGCCGGCATAGATGTCCTCGGTGTTCTCGCGGAAGATGACCATGTCGACTTTTTCCGGGGCCTTGACCGGGGAGGGCACGCCGTCGAAGTAGCGCACCGGGCGCAGGCAGACGTAGAGGTCCAGCATCTGGCGCAGGGCCACGTTGAGGGAGCGGATGCCGCCGGAGGTGGGGGTGGTCAGCGGGCCCTTGATGGACACCACGTATTCCCGCACCGCCGCGACGGTCTCGTCCGGCAGCCAGCTATCCGCGCCATAGACCTGGGTGGCCTTCTCGCCGGCGTAGACCTCCATCCACTCGATCCCGCGCTTGCCGCCGTAGGCCTTCTCGACGGCGGCGTCCAGCACCGCGCGCATGACCGGAGTGATGTCCACGCCGGTGCCGTCGCCCTCGATGAAGGGGATAATCGGCCGGTCCGGCACGTTCAGGGAAAAATCGGCATTGACGGTGATTTTCTCGCCGGCTTGCGGCTTCTGGATGTGGCTGCTCACGATGACTCCTGGTCGAGATACGAAAAATCCGCTGATGGCCCGCATTCTCCTGTTCAACAAACCTTATGGCGTATTGAGCCAGTTCACGTCCGAGGACGGACATCCGGGGCTCAAGGAATTCATCCCGATACCGGGGGTGTACGCGGCGGGGCGCCTGGATGCGGATAGCGAAGGCCTGCTGATTCTAACCGACGATGGTGCGCTACAGCATCGGCTGGCCGATCCCCGCCACAAGCTGCCCAAGACTTACTGGGCCCAGGTCGAGGGGGCACCGGACGACGCCAACCTTGAGCCTCTGCGCCGGCCCATGGACCTGGGTGATTTCATCAGCCTACCGGCGCGCGCCCGCCTGATGGACGCGCCGACGCAGCTCTGGCCGCGCGATCCGCCGGTGCGATTCCGCAAGGCCATTCCCACCACCTGGATCGAGCTGGTCCTGCTTGAAGGCAAGAATCGCCAGGTACGGCGCATGACCGCCAAGGCCGGCTTTCCCACCTTGCGCCTGATCCGCGCCGCAATCGGCGATTACACCCTGGACGGACTGGCGTCCGGGCAGTGGCGCGAGGCATGACGCGAAACGGCTGAAGGGGCCCTTCTTTGAGGCTCAATGTCGGCCGGCGATGCGTTCGCGCCAGGCGTGGGCTCGGGCCAGGGCCTCCGAGGCATCCACCCGTATGCTTTGCCCGTCGGCGACGACGGCCCGGCCATTGACCCAGACATGGCTCACCTGTTCCCGTCCGGCGCAGTAGACCAGTTGGGAGACCGGGTCGTAACAGGGCTGGCTACGCGGCGCCGCCAGATCCACTGCCACCACGTCGGCCGACTTGCCGACCTCCAGGGAGCCGATGCGATCGTCCAGTCCGAGGGCGCGGGCACCCGCCAGGGTGGCCATTTCCAGCGCCCGGTGCGCCGGTAGCACGGCCGGGTCGCCTGCCACGCCCTTCGCCAGCAGCGCGGCCAGGCGCATTTCCGCGAACAGGTCGAGGCGGTTGTTGCTGGCCGCGCCGTCGCTGCCGATGCCGACGTTGACGCCCGCCGCCAGCAGCCTGGCCACCGGCGCGAAGCCGCTGGCCAGCTTGAGATTGGAGGCGGGGCAGTGGGCGACGTGGCAGCTGTGCGTGGCCAGCGTGTCGATCTCCTCTTCGCTCACATGCACCGCGTGCACCGCCGTCAGATTCGGCCCCAGCAGACCGAGGCCGCGGAGCCGGGCGAGGGGGCGCAGGCCGTGGTGTTGCAGGCTGTGGCGGATCTCGTCCTCGGTTTCGTGGACGTGCATGTGCACCGGCAGGTCCAACTGGGCGGCATAGGTGACCACCTTCTCCAGCGCCCGGTCGCCCACGCTGTAGGGTGCGTGCGGAGCCAGGCAGAAACGGACCAGTTCATGGTCCCGCCAGGCATCCCGCACCGCCAGGCCCTTGCCCAGATAGTCGTCCGGGTCGGCGGCGTAGGGGGTGGTCGCATCCAGCACGATGATGCCGGCGGCGATGCGCATGCCGGCTGCCACCGCCGCTTCCACCGCCGCCTCCGGAAAGAAGTACATGTCGTTGAAACAGGTGATGCCGCCTTCCAGCATTTCCAAGCATGCCAGACGGGTGCCGTCGCGCACGAAATCGGCGCACACGTGGCGGCCCTCGGCCGGCCAGATGTGTTGGGTGAGCCAGGTCATCAGCGGCAGGTCGTCGGCGTAGCCGCGCAGCAGGTTCATGGCCGCGTGGGTGTGCAGGTTGACCAGGCCGGGAATCAGGACGTGCCCCGGCAGTCGCAGATGTTCCGACGCCTGCCAGGCGTCGGCCTGGGCAGTCGGCGCCAGCGCGGCGATGCGGCCGTCGCGCAGCAGCAGGCTGTGCTGCTCCAGGACCAGGCCGTTCGGCCGCACCGGTACGATCCAGCCGGCATCGATGCGCAGATCGGCGTGCGGGTCGGGCGGTAGGCTCATGGCGGGCTCCGGACGGGCGGGAAGGGGGGCAATGCTACCGGCAAGGCGGGTTTCGAGTCACTTTTCCGGGGGGTGCAGGGGGGGTACGTGCTAAAATCGCGCGGATTTTTGCCCACCATAACAATTCCTCACAGAGACAGCTTCCCCCATGGAAAACCAGTTCGCCAAAGAGACGCTCCCGGTCAGTCTGGAAGAGGAGATGCGCCGTTCCTATCTCGATTACGCCATGAGCGTGATCGTTGGCCGGGCGCTACCGGACGTGCGTGATGGCTTGAAGCCGGTGCACCGGCGCGTGCTGTTCGCCATGCACGAGCTGAACAACGACTGGAACAAGGCCTACAAGAAGTCGGCCCGCGTGGTCGGCGACGTCATCGGTAAATATCACCCGCACGGCGATACGGCGGTGTACGACACCATCGTGCGCATGGCCCAGGATTTCTCCCTGCGCTACCCCCTGGTGGACGGCCAGGGCAACTTTGGCTCCGTGGACGGCGACAACGCCGCCGCCATGCGTTACACCGAAATCCGCATGGCCAAGCTGGCACACGAACTCCTGGCGGATATCGACAAGGAAACCGTCGATTTCGGCCCCAACTACGACGGCTCCGAGCACGAGCCGCTGATCCTGCCGGCCAAGTTCCCCAACCTGCTGGTGAACGGCTCGACGGGCATCGCCGTGGGCATGGCGACCAACATCCCGCCCCACAACATGAACGAGATCGTCGATGCCTGCCTGGCGGTGCTGCGCGACCCGTTCATCGACATCGAGGACCTGATCGACATCGTCCCCGCCCCCGATTTTCCGACCGCCGGCATCATCTATGGCACGGCGGGCGTGAAGGACGGCTACCGCACCGGCCGCGGCCGCGTGGTGATGCGGGCCAAGTGCCACTTCGAGGATATCGAGAAGGCCGGCGGCCGCCAGGCGGTCATCATCGACGAGCTGCCCTATCAGGTGAACAAGGCCAATCTGTGCGCCAAGATCGGCGAGCTGGTGCGCGAGAAGCGCCTGGAAGGCATCAGCGAGATCCGCGACGAGTCGGACAAGTCCGGCATGCGGGTGGTGATCGAACTGAAGCGGGGCGAAGTCCCCGAGGTGATCCTGAACAATCTGTACAAAGAAACGCAGATGCAGGACACCTTCGGCATGAACATGGTGGCCCTGCTGGACGGCCAGCCCCGCCTGCTGAACCTGAAGCAATTCCTGGAAGCCTTCCTCAAGCACCGCCGTGAGGTGGTCACCCGCCGCACCCAGTTTGAGCTGCGCAAGGCCCGCGACCGGGGCCACATCCTGGAAGGCCTGGCGGTGGCCCTGGCCAACGTGGACGAGATCATCGCCCTGATCAAGGCCAGCGCCACCCCGCCGGAGGCCAAGGCCGCCCTGCTGGCCAAGCCCTGGCGCTCCAAGGTGGTCGAAGAAATGCTGGTCCGGGCCACGGGCGACCTGCTGGGCCCCAAGGCCGACGCTTTCCGGCCCCAGGACCTGGCTCCCGAGTTCGGCCTGCACAAGCAGGGTTACTTCCTCACCGAGGTCCAGGCCCAGGCCATCCTGGACCTGCGTTTGCAGCGCCTCACCGGCCTGGAGCAGGACAAGATCGTGGGCGAGTACGGCGAAGTCATGGCCCGCATCGCCGACCTGCTGGACATCCTGGACAAGCCCGAGCGGGTCACCGAGATCATCGCCACCGAACTGGCCGAGATCAAAGCCGCCTTCGGCGACAAGCGCCGTTCCGAGATCGTCGTCCATGCCCAGGAAATGTCCATGGAAGACCTCATCACGCCGCAGGACGTGGTGGTGACCCTCTCCAGCACCGGCTACATCAAGGCCCAGGTGCTCGACGAATACCGCACCCAGAAGCGGGGCGGCCGCGGCAAGATGGCGGCGGGCACCAAGGAAGAGGATTTCATCGACAACCTGTTCATCGCCAACACCCACGACTACATCCTCTGCTTCACCAGCCGGGGCCGCATGTTCTGGCTCAAGGTCTACGAGGTGCCGCAGGGCGGCCGCGCGGCGCGCGGCAAGCCCATCGTCAACCTGCTCAAGCTGGAGGAGGCCGAGAAGGTCACCGCCATCCTGCCGGTGAAGGAGTTCGACGAGCAGCACTACGTGTTCATGGCCACCGCCCTGGGCACGGTGAAGAAGACCCCGCTTTCCGATTTCTCCCGCCCGCGCAGCGCCGGCATCATCGCCGTCAACCTGGACGAGGGCGACCATCTGGTGGGCGTCGCCATCACCAACGGCATGCAGCAGATCATGCTGTTCTCCGACGAGGGCAAGGCCAACCGCTTCGATGAGGAAGAGGTGCGCTCCATGGGCCGTCTGGCCCGGGGCGTGCGCGGCATCAAGCTGCCCGCCGGCGCCGAGGTGATCGCCCTGCTGGTCACGGAGAACGACGAACAGCAGGTGCTGGCCGCCACCGAGAACGGCTACGGCAAGCGCACCCCGGTGGGCGAATACTCCAAGCACGGCCGCGGCGGCCAGGGCGTCATCGCCATCTCCACCTCGGCACGCAACGGCAAGGTGGTGGGCGCGGTGCTGGTGGAGCCGGACGACGAGGTCATGCTCATCACCACCGGCGGCGTGCTGATCCGCACCCGGGTCAAGGAAATCCGCGCGGCCGGCCGCTCCACCATGGGCGTCACCCTCATCAACCTGGGCGAGGGCGAGAAGCTGTCCGGCCTGCAACCGGTGCTGGACTCGGAAGAAGAGTAATTCGCCTTCATTTCGGACCTGTCCGTCACACGGCCGGCGCCGCCCGCCTCAAGCCGTGGCGCTTGGTGCCGATAATCCACGGTCAAAGGAGGAAACAACATGTCCACCGCCATCATCTTCTGGGCCCTGGTCGTCATCCTGCTGATCTACGGCGTGGTGATCTACAACGCCCTGGTGCAGCTCAAGCACAACGTTTCCAAGGCCTGGTCGAACATCGACGTGCTGCTCAAGTAGCGCCACGACGAGTTGCCCAAGCTGGTCGAAGCCTGCCGCCAGTACAAGCAGTTCGAGCAGGACACCCTGCAGAAGGTGACCGAGGCGCGCGCCCGCGTGCAGGCCGCCAGCCAGGCCCAGGACATCCCCGCCCTGGGGCTCGCCGAAAGCGCCCTGCGCGCCGGCCTTGGACAGATCTTCGCGGTGGTCGAGGCCTATCCGGAACTGCGCGCCAACGAGCAGTTCAACCAGCTCATGGCCCGCGTCACCGGCCTGGAGGAAGCCATCGCCGACCGGCGCGAGTTCTACAACGAGAGCGTCAACGTCCACAACGTGCGGGTCGAGCAGTTCCCGGACAACTTCGTCGCCCGCCTGTTCGGCTTCGCCCTGCGGCCCCTGCTCAGCTTCCCCGCCTCGGACCTCAAGGACGTCGACGTGAAGGCCCTGTTCGCAGGCGGCAACGCCCAGGCCTGAGCCCCCGCGTCCGGCCATGTCCATAATGCGGGCCTGGCGCGGCCGCTTTTATTCCATCCTGTTCATCGCCCAGGCGGCCTTGCTGGGTTTCGCCCTGCAACTGGGCGACGCCAAGGTCTGGACGCTGGTCCTGGGCATCGCCGCCGCCCTCAACCTGTTCGGCTGGCTGCGCGCACAGCGTATCGCCCGCGCCATCGCCGACACCCCCACCTCGCGCGTCGCCTCCGCCGCCCAGGGTTACGTCGAACTGCACGGCCAGGCCCAGGCCCATGACGGCGTGCAACTGCTCACCCCGCACAGCCAGTTGCCGTGTGTCTGGTATCGCTATTTGCTGGAGCGTCGCGAGGGCGACAAATGGCGGCACGTGGACGGCGCCGAAAGCGAGTTGGCCTTCGACCTCCGGGATGCCAGCGGCCGCTGCATCATCTACCCGTCTGGCGCCCACATCGAAACCACGCGCAAGGAAGTGCGCAGCCAGGGTGACCTGCGCCATACCGAATGGGTGTTGCTGAAGGACGACCGGCTCTACGCCCTTGGCGCCTTCGACAGCCTGCGGCCGGAACAGATGGTATTGAATGCGCGCGTCGACGAGGGCGACCTGCTGGCCGAGTGGAAACAGGACCAGGAAGAACTGCACCGGCGCTTCGACCTGGACGGCGACGGCGCCATCGGCCCCAAGGAATGGATGCTGGCCCGCCAGGCCGCACGCCGCGAGATCGCCCGCCGGCATGCCGAACTGCGCGCGCAAGCCACGCGGCACACCCTGTCCAAGCCGCGGGATGGCCGCCCCTACCTCATCAGCAACCTGCCCCCGGACCAACTGGGCCGCCGTTATGCCTGGCTAGCCCGCCTGTTCATGGCCTTGCTGCTCGGCTGCCTGGGTGTCATTACCTACCTGCTGAAAACGGGGCGCTGAATCGCTCTGGAGGAGGGCGCCTGGGTCATCAGTCGTCGCGGAAAGTGCGCGACAGTTCCAGCCCTACGTGAATCAGACCTTACTTTGGCCGCCAGCGCTTCAGCAGCAGCGAATTGCTCACCACCGATACCGACGACAGCGCCATGGCGGCGCCGGCGATGACCGGGTTGAGGTAGCCCAGGGCCGCCAGGGGCAGGGCCAGCACGTTGTAGAAGAAGGCGAAGAACAGGTTCTGGCGGATCTTCGCCATGACCGCGCGGGACAGGGCCACCGCATCGGCGACACCGTTCAGATCGGCGCGCATGAGGGTGATGTCGGCCGCTTCCAGGGCGATGTCACTGCCGCCGGCCATGGCGAAGCTGACGTCTGCGGCGGCCAGGGCGGGAGCGTCGTTGACGCCGTCGCCGGCCATGCCCACCAGCCGGCCATCGCTTTTCAGGGCGGATACGGCGGCGGCCTTGTCCTGGGGTTTCACGCGGGCGCGGAAGTCGGCGATGCCGGCTTGCCGGGCGATGGCGGCGGCGGTGTCCTCGTGGTCGCCGGTGAGCATGATCGGCGTGATGCCGAGCGTCTGGAGCCGGGCCAGGGCGGCGACCGATGTGGGGCGCAGGCGGTCGGCGAGGTCGAAGCGGCCAAGCGGTTTGCTGCTTTCGGACAGATGGATGGAGGTGAAGCCGGCGCCGCCCGCCATCCTCTCCTCGACCCCTCCCTCTCCCGCGCTGCCGCGCAGCCCTCCCTCGCTTGCGGGTGAGCACCCTGAAGGGCATAAAGGGCTGGGGGAGAGGGCGCCGTTCAGGGCCGCGCGTTCCAGATCCGTAACGGCCACACCCAGCCGGAGATGACGGCCTTCCACTTCCCCGGCCACGCCTTCGCCCGGCCGGTTCTCGAAGCCGGAAACGGGCGGTAAATCGATGCTCCGTTCTTTCGCGGCGAGCACAAGCGCGGCGGCGATGGGATGGGTACTGCCCTGTTCGAGGGCGGCGGCCAGGCGCAGCAATTCCTCCTCGGAAACACCCAGCGCGGGTTCCAGGCCCACCAGGGCCATCTTCCCTTGCGTCAGGGTGCCGGTCTTGTCCACGGCCAGGACGGCGAGTTTTTCCGCCCGTTCCAGGGCCTCCGCCGAGCGCACCAGGATGCCCAGTTGCGCGCCGCGACCCAGGCCCACCATCACCGCCGTCGGGGTGGCCAGACCGAGGGCGCAGGGGCAGGCGATGACCAGCACGGCGACGGCGGGAATGAGGCTGTCGGTGAAGTCGCTGCTGGCCAGCCACCAGCCGGCGAAGGTGAGCAGGGCGAGGCCGATCACGGCTGGTACGAAGACGCCGGAGATACGGTCGGCCAGTTTCTGGATGGGGGCCTTGGAGCCCTGCGCGGCCTCGGTGAGGCGGACGATCTCCATGAGCTGGGTATGCGCGCCGACGCCCTCGGCGCGGATGCGCAGGCTGCCATCGAGGTTCTGGGTGCCTGCGTGCACCGTGTCGCCCGCCGTCTTGGCCACCGGCAGGCTTTCGCCGGTGAGCAGGCTTTCGTCCAGGCTGGAGGCACCGTCCAGCACGCGGCCGTCCACCGGCACCCGCTCTCCGGCCCGCACCCGCACCAGGTCGCCAACCTGCAAGAGGGCCGCCTCCACCTCCCTGGTTTCACCGCCTTTCTCGACCCAGGCGGTGCGGGGTTGCAGGCCCACCAGCTGTTCGATGGCCGCCGAGGTTCTCGACTTGGCGCGGGCCTCCAGCAACTTGCCCAGGCGCACCAGGGTGACCACCGCGGCGCTGGCTTCGAAATAGACGTGGCTGTCCAGCCCCAGCAGGATGACGGCGACGCTGAAGAAATAGGCGGCGCTGGTGCCCAGGGCGACCAGCACGTCCATGTTGGCGCCGCCGCCGCGCAGGCTGTTCCAGGCGCCGGTGTAGAAGCGGCGGCCGGCCCAGAACTGCACCGGCGTGGCCAGCAGCCATTGCAGCCAGGGCGGCATCCACTCGACGTGGTGCGCGCCAGCCAGCATCGGCCCCATCTGCGCCAGCAGGGGCAGGGTGAAGAGGGCGGCGATGAGGAAGACGCGCAACTCGTTGCGGTACTCGGCGGCCTTGTGCGCCTTTTCCTCGGCCCGGCTGGCTTCGCTGATGGGGGAGGCGGCGAAGCCGGCGCGGGCCACGGCGGCGACCAGGTCGTCGGCTGTTGTCAGTCCCGGGGTGTAACGCAGACGGGCCTTCTCGGTGGCCAGGTTGACGCGCGCCTCGACGCCGGGAAGCTGGTTGAGCACCCGCTCCAGGCGGGTCGAGCAGGCGGCGCAGGTCATGCCGGAAATGGCCAGGTCGAGGGTCTGGACCGGCACCGAGAAGCCGGTTTTTCGGACCTGCTCGGCGATGGCGGCGGCGTCGGCGAGGGCCGGATCGAATTCCACCCGCGCTTTCTCCGTGGCCAGATTGACGCTGGCACTCACCCCCTGCAGCCGGTTCAGGTTTTTTTCCAGCCGCGTCGAGCAGGCGGCGCAGGTCATGCCGGCGATGGGCAGTTCAATGACTTGGCGGGTGGGGGAGGCGAGAGGTGCCATGCCCTGTTTTACACGAAAAAGGGACTGACGAATCAGTCCCCTTACCTCGGGCGACGGTTCCCGTAACGCTAAGTCTTACTGGCAGACCTGCTGCATGTTGAAGGGCAGCAGATTGGTCTTGTTGATGCCGTCGAAGGCCAGATTCACCACCTCATGCAGGGCGGCGGTAGGTGGTGGGGTGACCCCAACCAGCTCGGTGGGGCACTTGAAGGTCAATACTTTCAAGGGCTTCTCGCCGGTCGGGTAGACCGTCTTGATGGTAGGCAGAATGGCCTGGCCCGAGGGTGGCGTGTTGGGGAAGATCGTGTACTTCAGTTTCTCCAGAATGCCTCCCACAGACGTGCTATCTGCCGTCTCGGGCTCGGGCCGAGGCGCCTGCGCGGAGGGCTGGACCGGGGTGGCCTGCGGCAGCGGGCTCGCGGGCACGCTGACCGGCGGCAGTGGCGCCTGGGCGACCGGGGCGACGGGGGATTTCACGATCTCCGCGAATTTTGGAGGCGCTACCTGGGCGGGGGCGGAGTAGGCCGGCCAGACTGGCGGCTTCACGGCTTCGGGTTGTCGTGCAGCCTGAACCGCGTGGGCGGGGCGCAAATGAGCCAGATAAGGATTGTTCCACCAAGGCGGCAAAGTTGCTGCCGGCTGCGCGGCAACGGGTGGCGCCACAGGGGCGGCCGCCACCGCCGGGGGAGAATAAGGCTGGCTCCAGGCGGGTAGCGCGAACTGGGGCATCTGGACGGCGGGCGGTGTCCAGGGGGTGGGCGGAAGGATCGGCAGGCGATAGGCCAGATAGGGGTTCGTGGTGGTCTGTGGCGCAGGATTGGCCGGCTGCACAGCGGCTTGCGGTGCCGGGAACGGGGTCGGGGCTGCCGGGAAGGGGAATTGGAAGCCCTGGAACGGGTTGACCCAGGTCGGTGGGGTGTAACGGGGCATTTGCGTCGGCAGCGCAGACCAGGGAGTCGGTGCCTCGGCCGTTTGCACTTGCGGACGGGCCACATAGGGATTGACCGAAGCCGTGGTGTTCGTGGCTTGCGCATTCCCTGGGGTGGGCTGGGGCATCGGCAGGTAAGGATTGCCGGATGCCGGGGTCTGCGCGGCCTGGGCGGGCGGCGGTATGGTGGGTGGCATGCCCGCCAGCGCGGCGGCAGGAGCCGCGGCCGCCTGGACGGTGGCTGTGGCGGGTGCGGCTGGTTTGGGTGTGGCTGTCGCTGCTTTCGGGCGCGTGCTTTGCGTGGCGGCTTTGGGTTTCGCCTTCTTCGGGGCGGATTTCTTCACCGCACCCTGTTTCGGTGCCTCGCTCCAGGCGGTATCCGCCGACAGCAGGGCGAGGGAGGCGACCATCATGCCGCCCAGCAGGGCGACGATTGGTTTTCGCTGAAAATTCATGATGATGGGTGGCGGAAGGATTGAATGACAGCACGCTAATTACCGGCGCCATGGGCGTCAACAAGAGCCTGGACTGCCATGAACAATGACCAGTCCGGTGTGGCTGGGGGGTCTCAACCTGTGGTGCGGTTTGCGGAAGTGGAATAGTAAAAAGTAATCAATTAATTAATAAAACAGTAAACATAATTAACATGTGATATTTAATATCAATAATAGGAAATCAATGTATCAACATGATATGTAAGGAAATATTGAAATAAAGTTTCGTTGGCACGCTTCTTGTAATGATCGGACACCATTCCCCATCCCGAGCTTGGCTGTGGAATGCCTTCAACCCGACCGAGAGGAGACCGTGTCCATGGTGGAAACCTTTTACGAAGTCATGCGGAGACAGGGCATCACCCGCCGCAGCTTCCTCAAATTCTGTAGCCTGACCGCCACCTCCCTGGGGTTGGGACCGGCCTTCGTACCGAAGATCGCCCACGCCATGGAGACCAAGCCGCGCACCCCGGTGCTTTGGCTGCACGGCCTGGAGTGCACCTGCTGCTCCGAGTCCTTCATCCGTTCCGGCCATCCCCTGGCCAAGGACGTGGTGCTGTCCATGATCTCCCTGGACTACGACGACACCATCATGACCGCCGCCGGGCACCAGGCCGAGGCCATCCTGGATGAGGTCATGACCAAGTACAAGGGCAACTACATCCTGGCGGTGGAGGGCAACCCGCCCCTCAACCAGGACGGCATGAGCTGCATCATCGGCGGCAAGCCCTTCCTGGAGCAGCTGAAGCACGTGGCCCGCGACTGCAAGGCCATCATCTCCTGGGGCTCCTGCGCCTCGTGGGGCTGCGTGCAGGCGGCCAAGCCGAATCCGACCCAGGCCGTGCCGGTGCACAAGGTGATCCACGACAAGCCCATCATCAAGGTGCCGGGCTGTCCACCCATCGCCGAGGTCATGACCGGGGTCATCACCTACATGCTGACCTTCGACCGCATCCCGGAACTGGACCGCCAGGGCCGGCCGAAGATGTTCTACGGCCAGCGCATCCACGACAAATGCTACCGCCGCCCGCACTTCGACGCCGGCCAGTTCGCCGAGGCCTGGGACGACGAGGGTTCGCGCAAGGGCTATTGCCTCTACAAGATGGGCTGCAAGGGTCCGACCACCTACAACGCCTGCTCGACCATCCGCTGGAACGGCGGCGTGTCCTTCCCCATCCAGTCCGGACACGGCTGCATCGGCTGCTCCGAGGACGGCTTCTGGGACAAGGGAGGCTTCTACGACCGGGTCACCGACATCCAGCAGTTCGGCGTGGAAGCCAACGCCGACAAGGTGGGGGCCACGGCCCTGGGCGTGGTGGGCGCGGCGGTGGCGGCGCACGCGGCGGTGAGTGCCATCAAGCAGAGTCGGACCAAGCAGGCCGACGCAAACGATCAGTGAGGATGACCAACATGGCTGCCTACGAAACCCAAGGCTTCAAGCTCGACAACTCCGGCAAGCGCGTGGTGGTGGACCCGGTGACCCGCATCGAGGGCCACATGCGCGTGGAAGTGAATCTGGATGGCAACAACGTGATCCGCAACGCCGTCTCCACCGGCACCATGTGGCGGGGCCTGGAGGTCATCCTCAAGGGCCGCGACCCGCGCGACGCCTGGGCCTTCACCGAACGCATCTGCGGCGTCTGCACCGGCACCCACGCGCTGACCAGCGTGCGCGCCGTGGAGGACGCCCTGGCCATCCAGATCCCGGAGAACGCCAACAGCATCCGCAACATCATGCAGTTGTGCCTGCAGGTCCATGACCACCTGGTGCACTTCTATCACCTGCACGCTCTGGACTGGGTGGACGTGGTCTCCGCTCTCAAGGCCGATCCCAAGAAGACCTCCGAACTGGCCCAAAGCATCTCCTCCTGGCCCCTGTCCTCGCCGGGCTATTTCCGCGACATCCAGAACCGGCTGAAGAAGTTCGTCGAAAGCGGCCAACTGGGGCCCTTCATGAACGGCTACTGGGGCAACCCGGCCTACAAGCTGCCCCCCGAGGCCAACCTGATGGCGGTGACCCACTACCTGGAAGCCCTGGATTTCCAGAAGGAGATCGTCAAGATCCACACCATCTACGGCGGCAAAAACCCCCATCCCAACTGGCTGGTGGGCGGCGTGCCCTGCGCCATCAACGTGCACGACACCGGGGCGGTGGGGGCCATCAACATGGAGCGCCTCAACCTCATCTCCTACATCATCGACCGCAGCATCGAGTTCATCGACCAGGTCTACATCCCGGACCTGCTGGCCATTGCCAGCTTCTACAAGGGCTGGACCCACGGCGGCGGCCTGTCCTCGAAGAGCGTGCTGTCCTACGGCGACATCCCGGACAAGGCCAACGACTACGGCGCCGCCAACCTCATGCTGCCCCGGGGCGCCATCATCAACGGCGACTTGTCCAAGGTGCACGAAGTTGATTTGCGTGATCCGTCCCAGATCCAGGAATTCGTCGACCACTCCTGGTTCAAGTACGAAGGTGGCGCGGCGGGCAAGGGCCTGCACCCCTGGGACGGCGAGACCGTGCCCCATTACGAGCTGGGCAAGAACGCCAAGGGCACCAGCACCCACATCGAGCAGATCGACGAGGGTGGCAAGTACTCCTGGATCAAGGCGCCGCGCTGGAAGGGCCACGCCATGGAAGTGGGCCCCCTGGCCCGCTACATCATCGGCTACGTGCAGAAGAAGCCCGAGTTCAAGGAGCCGGTGGACATGGTCCTGAAGAAACTGGACCTGCCGCTGACCGCCCTGTTCTCCACTCTGGGCCGCACCGCCGCCCGGGGCCTGGAAGCCTCCTGGGCCGCCCACAAGATGCGCTACTTCCAGGACAAGCTGATGGCCAACCTGAAGGCCGGCGACCTGGCCACGGCCAACATCGACAAGTGGGAACCCTCCACCTGGCCCAAGGAGACCAAGGGCGTGGGCTTCACCGAGGCCCCGCGCGGCGCCCTGGGCCACTGGATCCGGATCAAGGACACGCGCATCGACAACTACCAGTGCGTCGTCCCCACCACCTGGAACGGCAGCCCCCGGGATTCCAAGGGCCAGATCGGCGCCTTCGAGGCCAGCCTGATGAACACCCCGGTGGCCAAGGCCGACCAGCCCCTGGAAATCCTGCGCACCCTGCATTCCTTCGATCCCTGCCTGGCGTGTTCCACCCATGTCATGGCGCCGGATGGTCAGGAGATGAGCAAGGTTCGGGTACGGTGAAACAGCTCGTAGCCGGTAGCAGGTAGCTCGTAGTTTGGCTTGCGCGCCTTCGGCGCGGTTTAAGAGCTACCAACTACCAGCTACCAACTACCAGCTACCAAGGAGACACACATGCTCTCAGCACAAGACATGCAGGAAGCGGCGGCCCACGGTCGGCACGTCCGCGCGGTATACGTCTACGAAGCGCCGGTCCGCTTGTGGCACTGGGTCAACGCCCTGGCCATCGCGGTGCTGGCCATCACCGGCTGGTTCATCGCCAGCCCGCTGCCCAGCCAGCCCGGCGAGGCCAGCGAGAACTTCCTCATGGGCTACATCCGCTTCGCCCATTTCAGTGCCGGCTACGTGTTGCTTATCGGCCTGCTGGGGCGGGTTTACTGGGCTTTCGTAGGCAATCACCACGCCCGGCAGATGTTCATCCTGCCCATCTTCAACGCCAGATGGTGGCGGGAGGTGTTCTTCGAGCTGCGCTGGTACCTCTTCCTGGAGCCGGACCCGAAGAAGTACGTGGGCCACAACCCCCTCGCGCAACTGGCCATGTTCAGTCTGTTCCTGACCACCACCCTGTTCATGATGGTCACCGGCTTCGCCCTCTACGGCGAGGGCACGCTGGAAGGCAGCTGGGCCCACACCCTGTTCACCTCCTGGGTCATCCCCCTGTTCGGCCAGAGCCAGGACGTGCACACCTGGCACCACCTGGGCCTGTGGGTGATCCTGTTCTTCGTGCTGATCCACGTCTACGCCGCCATCCGCGAGGACATCATGTCCCGCCAGAGTCTGGTCTCCACCATGCTGTCCGGCTGGCGCCTGTTCAAGGACGACAAGCCGTGAACCCTCTGGACTACCGCTGCGACACCCTGGTCCTCGGCATCGGCAACCTGCTCTGGGCCGACGAGGGCTTCGGCATCCGCGCCCTGGAGCGCCTCCACGCCGAATGGCGCTTCCGTCCCGGCGTGCGCCTGCTGGACGGAGGCACCCAGGGCCTCTATCTGCTGCCCTACGTGGAAGGCTGCCGCAAGCTCTTGATCCTGGACGCCGTGGACTACGGACTTGCCCCGGGCACCCTCAAGGTGGTCAGGGACGACGACGTGCCGGCTTTCATGGGGGCGAAGAAGATGAGCTTGCACCAGACCGGTTTCCAGGAGGTGCTTGCGGTCGCCCGCCTGCGCGGCTGGGCGCCGGAGGCCATCACCCTCATCGGCTGCCAGCCGGCGGTGCTGGAGGACTACGGCGGCAGCCTGTCCGATCCGGTCCGCGCCCGCGTCCCCGAAGCCCTGGGCCTGGCATTGGATGCCCTGTACGGCTGGATGGCCCGGCCCGAGCGGCGCATGGAACCCCAGGGCGAGGACGAGCGCATCACCCTGGACAGCCTGGACATGGGCGTCTACGAAGGCCAGCGGCCCAGCGCCGAGATGGCCTGCCGGATGGGGGATGGACGATTCCTGGGAGCAGGCGCATGAATGGGCTGGCGCGAATCCGCCTTGTCCCCCTACATGAGAAATGTGGGGCATACCCACGGACGTTCGCCGGAGGGTTCCTCCCTTTCATAAAGGGAGGACAGGAGGGATTCAACCTGGCCTGGAGCTTCCCATGTGCCTAGGCCTCCCCATGCAAATCCTGGAATGCCACGGCCTGGTCGCCCGCTGTGGGGGCCGGGGCGGCGAGCGGACCATCGATCTGGCCCTGGTGGGCGAACACCCCCCGGGAACCTGGCTGCTGTGCTTCATCGACGCGGCCCGGGAAGTCATCGACGCCGCCACCGCCGACCGCGTCAACGCCGCCCTGGACGGCCTGGAGGCCGCCATGACCGGGGTGGTCGATCTGGACGCCCACTTCGCCGACCTGGTCGGCCGAACTCCCCAACTGCCCCCTCACCTGCGAGGACTCGCCCCATGACCCGCATCCATCCCCTCATCGCCCGCCTGGTGGACGAATTCGGCTACCCCCACCTCGCCGCCGCCGACCTGGAAGCCTTCAGCAACGCCCCCGGCGACGCCGTGCTGTTCTGCGCCGGCGACCCGGTCCAGTACCCGGAATGCCTGGACGTGGCCGTGGTGCTGCCGGAAATCCTGCGCGCCTTTCCGGGACGCTTCCGTGCCGGCATCCCCGCCGTCGAGATGGAGCCCGCCATGCAGGCCCGCTATGGCTTCAACCGCTGGCCCACCCTGGTGTTCCTTCGGGGCGGCGCCTACGTGGGCACGATCTCCGGCATCCAGGACTGGTCCGTGTACCTGGTGCGCATCCAGGAACTGCTGGCCACCCCCGCGAGCCGGCCCCCGTCCATCGGCATCCCGGTCTCCACGCCGTCCGCCGCCGCCACCTGCCACTGAGGAGCCCGCCATGCATCCCTTCCCGATTCCCGTCGTCGGATTGACGCAAACCCTCGGCCCCGGCTCCCAACAGGAAGACGAGACCCTGGACTATCTGCCCATGCCCCACGCCATGCGCACCTTCCAGACCCCCATCCTGCCGGAGCCGGAGGACGTGCGGGAACACGGCGAGGCCCGCGCCTGGCTGGGCCGGCTCCTTGACCTGGCGCGCAAGTGGCGGCCCGGCATGGGCGCCTTGAGCCTGGACATGAGTGGCCTTTCCGAGGCCGACCGCAAGCTCATCGACCAGGTGCTGGGGGAGGGTGAGGTGAGCGCCCAGGTGGCCGGCGAATCCGGCACCCTGGCCATCCAGGAAAGCGTCTTCGCCGGCGTCTGGCGCCTGCGCGGCCGGGATCTGGAGGATAACGCCTTCGCCGACCGGGTGGAGGTCGGCGACGTGCCCGCCGCCGTGGGCCTGGCGGCCCGGGCCGGCCAGGCCGCCCCCAAGCCCCGGCCCACCACGCCAGGCGTCATCAACGCCCCGGCCCTGCTGGCGGAGGTGACCGAGCGGGTGACCGGCCACGCCGCCGAGTCCCACATCCTCAACCTCTCCCTCCTGCCTTTCGGCCCGGAGGACGCCACCTGGCTGGACCAGTGCCTGGGCCGGGGGCGGGTCACCCTGCTGTCGCGGGGCTACGGCAACTGCCGCATCACCGCCACCGGCGTGGCCCGGGTGTGGTGGGTGCAGTACTTCAACTCCCAGGACGCCCTCATCCTCAACACCCTGGAAATCGTCGACGTGCCCGAGGTGGCCCGGGCCGCCGCCGAGGACCTGGAGGACAGCGCCGAGCGCCTGGCGGAAGTGCTGGAGTGGATCGGTTGAACCCTGTTTCACCCTGCTTACAAAGGGGGAGACAAAAGCCGGTGCCGGGGCTCATTATGTTGCAGTGCAAGCAAAGTTCTCTCCCGCCTCACCCATGACCACCTTCGAAGGCTCCTTTCTCGGAGACGCCAGCCGCCTGCCGCCTGACGCCAAGCTCGAATGCAAGATCTGCTGGCATGTCTACGATCCGGCGGAGGGCGACCCGGTCTGGCAGATTCCCCCCGGCACCGCCTTCGCCGACCTGCCTGCCCATTGGCGCTGCCCCAACTGCGACGGCGCGCGGGAACAGTTCATGGTGCTGGATGACTGAGATACAAGCCGCTTTTCTCCCCCCTTTCATAAAGGGGGGCAGGGGGGATTTCCGCAAGGCACCGTCATGACCACCGTCGCAAAATCCCCCCCAACCTCCCTTTATGAAAGTGGGGAGAACCCTTCGACCACCTTGGAAGCGGTCTTCCGCCGCATCGCCGCAACCCGCATGGCCGGCGTCGGCCTGCTCAACCCGGCCCTGGACGTGGAGGCGGTGGGGTTCCGTCCCTGGCATGGCGATTGGGTGGGCGTGCTCATCACGCCCTGGTTCATGAACCTGATCTGCCTGCCCGGACCGGATGCGACCTGGGAGGCGCAATCCAGCGGCAGCAAGCGGGATGTGGAACTTCCTTCCGGCAGCTACGAATTCCTCGCCGCGGACGAGGAGGAACTGGGACCCTACCTGACCAGCTCCCTGTTCTCGCCCATGTTCGAGTTCCCGGACATGGACCAGGCCCGGGCGGTTGCAGTGGCATCCCTGGAAGAAATTTTCACGCCGGCCCCGCCGGTTCCCGCCCCGCCTCCGGTGGGCCTGACCGCCAAGCTGGAACAGCCGGTCAGCCGGCGCGGCTTCTTCGGCGCCCTGCTGCGGCCGGGAGACAAGGTTTGAACTCCAGCCTGGAAGGCCGCATCGACATCCGCCTGAGCCGCGCGGGGTCGGCCGTGGCCGGTGTGGAAATCTGTTCCTCCCGCCCCCAGCTCGCCCAGAAACTCATGGCCGGGCGCGGGCCGGAGGAGGCGGCCGACCTGGCCGGCCTCATCTACAGCCTTTGCGGCAAGGCCCAGAAGGTGGCCGTCCAGGCCGCCTGCGAAGCCGCGCTCGGCATCGAGCCCGCGCGGGACATCCACCAGCGGAGGGAGCGGGATGTGCTGGAGGAGCTGGCGCGGGAACACGCCTGGCGTCTGCTCCTGAACTGGCCTGAACAGGCCGGCCGGACGCCGGACATGCCGAGCCTGTTGCTGCTGCGCCAGGCCTCCGGGGAGCCGGCTCACTTCGCCAACACGCTGGAGAACCTGCTGGGTGCCTTGCTGCTGGGCGAGTCTCCCCACCGATGGCTGGTCCGCGACCTGACCGGCTTCGATCTCTGGCGCCGGGACGGCCACACCCTGGTGGCCAAACTGTTCGCCGAACTGGGCGACGGGCCGGACGTCGGCATCAGTCATTGCGCCCTGCTTCCGGCCCTGGCCGACCTGGATGATGCCGCCGCCCGGGAGTTGGCGCGGCGCGCCATCGAGGATCCCGCCTTCTGCGCCGCCCCCACCTGGCGGGACACGCCCGCCGAGACCGGCGCCCTGGCTCGCGCCGCGAAGCGGCCGCCACTGGCCGACTGGATCGCCCGGCGCGGTCGCGGCGCCGGCGCCCGTCTGCTGGCCCGCCTGCTGGAACTGGCGGAAATGCCGCAACGCTTGCGCGCCGATGCCGATGCCGACGGTGCCGCCCGGGTGGTCCGGGCCTGGTCCTTGGGGGACAATGCCGGCATGGCCGGGGTGGAAACCTCCCGCGGCCTCCTGATCCACGTGGTCAGGCTGAAAGACGGCAAGGTCGCGGATTACCGCATCACCGCCCCCACGGAATGGAATTTTCATCCCGCCGGCCCCCTGGCCCAGGCCCTGTCCGGACTGGGGACGGGGGCGGGCCTGGAAGCGGCGGCCCGGCTGGTGTCGCAGTCGCTGGACCCCTGTGTCGCCTATGCAGTCGAGTTGTTGGAGCAGATCGATGCATGAAATGTCGCTGGCGGAGGGCATCCTCCAGATCGTCGAGGACACCGCCGCCAGGCAGGGCTTCAAGCGGGTCACCGAGGTGCGCCTGGAGATCGGCGCCCTGTCCGGAGTGGAAGTGGAAGCCCTGAGCTTCTGCATGGACGTGGTGCTCAAGGGCAGTGTCGCCGACGGCGCCCGGGTGGAGCTGGAACGCCTGCCCGGCCAGGGCTGGTGCCTGGCCTGCGGCGAGACGGTGGAAATCCAGGCCCTCTACGACGCTTGCCCGAAGTGTGGCGGCTACCAGGTGCAGGCCACCGGCGGCACCGAGATGCGGGTCAAGGATTTGTTGGTCGAGTAACGTTTTGCCGTCATTCCGGCGCAGGCCGGAATCCAGGGTTGGTCGGGCTGGACCCCGGCCTTCGCCGGGGTGACGGAGCCTTATTTTCAGGAGTCTGACTATGTGTACCGTTTGCGGCTGCGGCCAGGGTGAAACCAAGATCGAGGGCCACGAGCATGACCATGCTCACGGTCATCCCCACGATCACAGCCACCCCCATACCCACGAGCACGATCACGCCCATGGCCACGTCCACGGCCACGATCACACCCACCCGGACGGCACCACTCACAGCCATCCTCACGAGCACGATCACGTCCATCCCCACGTCCACAGCCACGAGCACGGCCATACCGGGCACGACCACTACCACGACCACCTGCACGATACGGGCGCCGGCCACAGCCACAGCCACACGGAAGCCGAGCTCCACGGCGGGGAAGGGCGCATGCACTTCCACGAGCACAAGGGCGACCTCCACTACGGCCTGGGCCCCGCCCACGCCCACGCCCCGGGCCTCACCCAGGAGCGCATGGTCAAGATCGAGCAGGACATCCTGGGCAAGAACAACGCCTACGCCGCCGGCAACCGCAAACACTTCGCCGAACATGGCCTCTTCGCCGTCAACCTGGTCTCCAGCCCCGGCTCCGGCAAGACCACCCTGCTGGTGAAGACCATCGAGCTGCTCAAGGACAAGGCCAAGGTCGCCGTGGTGGAAGGCGACCAGCAGACCAGCCACGACGCCGACCGGATTCGCGCCACCGGCGCCCCGGCCATCCAGGTCAACACCGGCAAGGGCTGCCATCTGGACGCCCACATGGTGGGCCACGCCCTGGAACGCCTGAACCTGCCCGACGACAGCCTGCTCATGATCGAAAACGTCGGCAACCTGGTCTGCCCCGCCGCCTTCGACCTGGGCGAAGCCCACAAGGTGGTCATCCTCTCGGTCACCGAGGGCGAGGACAAACCCCTGAAGTACCCGGACATGTTCCACGCCGCCGACCTCATGATCCTCAACAAGGTGGACCTGCTGCCCTACCTGAATTTCGACGTGGCCAAGTGCGTGGACTTCGCGCGTAGGGTGAATCCGAAGCTGGAGGTCATGCAGGTGTCCGCGACCAGCGGGCAGGGCATGGATGGGTGGTTGGACTGGTTGCTGGCCGGGCTGGCCCAGGCCAAGGGCGCGCGGGAGGCGAATGTTGATTTGCTGAAGAAGCGGATTGCGGAGCTGGAAGCGGCGCTGGCGGCGATGGGTTAATGCAGGTATGCCGAAAAAATATTCACTCCCCGCCTTCTTAGAATCCAAGGTCAATCAAGAAAGCTACGAAAAATGGCTTTATCGAAAGGCCCAGGCGCATTTGAAAAGGGATAGAGGGCGTGGAAATACATCGGCGACCGGTGAAAGCTATCGGCTGGCAATTCACGCAGCAGTTAAACACAGCAATGGGATAGATGCTTACACAGGAGAGGTTCTTGATTGGTCATTAATCAGCAGATATGACAACGATGAATCAAGGACTCATGGCAGGACTTACAAGCAGCAATTCGCATTGCTCCCAACTGTTGACCATGTCGGAGACGGCATCGGTCCAGCAGATTTCAAGATTTGTTCCTGGCGAACAAATGACTCGAAGAGTGACCTTTCGCTTGATGAGTTTCTTCGCCTTTGTAAGGCGGTATTGGTCTATCACCGTTGTTCGGTGAGCATGTAGCGAGTAGCCCGGATGGAGCAACGCGCAATCCGGGTAGCTATGGAATCCGAAACCCCGGATTCCGCTGCGCCGCATCCAGGTTATGGGTTGCAGCGCCGCCTCCGCATCACAGGCATCGTCCAAGGCGTCGGCTTCCGCCCCTACGTCTGGCATCTCGCCAATGAACTGAACCTCGCCGGCTGGGTGCGCAATGACGCCGCCGGGGTGGAAGTGCTGGTGGAGGGCGAGCCCGAGCCAATCGAAGCCTTCACCCGCCGCCTGCCCCTGGAAATTCCGCCCCTGGCCCAAGTGCGCGACATGACCTGGCGCGATGGTCCGGCCACGGGCGAGCACACCGACTTCACCATCACGGAAAGCGGTGCAGGGCGGGCCGCCACCCTGATCGGCCCCGACACCGCCACCTGCCCGGACTGCCTGGCGGAGCTGTTCGATCCCGCCGACCGGCGCTGGCGCTACGCCTTCATCAACTGCACCCACTGCGGCCCCCGCTACACCCTGACCCGCGGCCTGCCCTACGACCGGGCCCAGACCAGCATGGCGGCGTTTCCCCTGTGCCCGGACTGCGCGGGGGAATACCGGAACCCGGCCGACCGGCGCTTCCATGCGGAGCCGACGGCGTGTCCGGTGTGCGGGCCGGGGGTGTGGGTGGTTGACCTGAGCAAAATCCCCCCCAGCCCCCCTTTACGAAAGGGGGGAGAGCCTCGTCCCTCAGCCGAAGGGTTCCTCCCTTTTGTAAAGGGAGGACAGGAGGGATTTGGCTACGGCCAGCAGAACAAACACGACCCCATCTCCGACACCCTCCACCGCCTGCAAGCCGGCCAGATCCTCGCCATCAAGGGCCTGGGCGGCTTCCACCTGGCCTGCGACGCCCGCAACGCCGATGCAGTGCAGACCCTGCGCGAGCGCAAGAACCGGGAGGAGAAGCCCTTCGCGGTCATGGCGGCCAACCTGGCGTCCCTGGCCGAGTGGGTGGAGCTGAGCCCCGCCGAGGCGGAACTGCTGCGCTCCCCCGAGCGGCCCATCGTCCTGCTGCGCAAGAAGCCGGGGGCCGATGCGCCCTTCTCCGGCATCGCCCCGGGTCTCGCCTGGCTGGGCGTCATGCTGCCCTACACGCCCCTGCATTGGCTGATTTTCCACGAGGCGGCGGGGCGACCGGCCGGCACGGAATGGATGGGCCAACCCCAGGAACTGATGCTGGTGATGACCAGCGCCAACCCGGGCGGCGAGCCCCTGGTGATCCGCAACGACGAGGCGGTGGAGCGCCTGGCCGGCATCGCCGATGGGGTGCTGATGCACGACCGGGACATCGTGGTGCGGTGCGATGATTCGGTGGTGCTTCTGGCTCCCTCCCCCTCGAGGGGGGAGGGCGGGGGAGGGGGTGAAACGCTTTCCGGTTCCGCCATTCCTCTCCCCCCCACCCCGGCCCTCCCCCGCGAGGGGGGAGGGAGTGTGGGTTTCATCCGCCGCGCCCGCGGCTACACCCCCCGCGCCATCCGCCTGGCCCGCGTCGGCCCGCCCGTGCTGGCCCTGGGGGGCTATCTCAAGAACACGATCTGCGTCACCCGGGGCGACGAGGCCTTCGTCTCCCAGCACATCGGCGGCCTGGACAACCCGGCCACCTGCGCCATGCTCATGGAGGTGGCCCAACACCTCCTGGACATCCTGGAGGTGAAGCCCGAGGCCGTGGCCCACGACCTGCATCCGGATTTCTTCGCCAGCCGCCATGCCCTGGAGCTGGCGGAACAATGGGGCGTGCCCGCCATCGCCGTGCAGCACCACCACGCCCACATCGCCGCTGTGGCGGCGGAACATGGGGTGACTGCACCCATCATGGGCCTGGCCCTGGACGGGGTGGGCCTGGGCAGCGACGGTCAGGCCTGGGGCGGAGAACTGCTGCGGATGGACGGCGCGTCCTTTACCCGCCTGGGCCATCTTTCCCCTCTTGCCTTGCCCGGCGGCGACAAGGCCGCCAAGGAGCCCTGGCGCATGGCGGCGGCTGCCCTGTTCAAACTGGGCCGCAGCGATGAGATACCACGCCGCTTTCCCGGACAGCCCCTGGCCCGGCAACTGCACGTGATGCTGGAACACGACGTCCACTGCCCGCCCACCACCAGCCTGGGCCGCTGGTTCGACGCGGCCGCCGGCCTGTTGGGAGCCCGGGAGGTCATGGCCTACGAGGGCCAGGCGGCCATGCTGCTGGAGGGATTGGCGGAGCGGGGTGGCGAGGTGGCGCCACTCGCGGACGGATGGCGCCTCAGCGAAGTCGTCATTCCGGCGCAGGCCGGAATCCAGAGCAACCCAGACTGGACCCCGGCCTCCGCCGGGGTGACGATGCAATTGGACCTGCTGCCCCTGCTGGCCCGCCTGGCCGACGAAACCGACCCGGCCCGGGGCGCCGCCCTGTTCCACGCCACCCTGGCCCTGGCCCTGGCCGAGTGGACGGAACGGGCCGCTCGGCGGGAGGGTCTCACCACCGTCGCCCTGGGCGGCGGCTGCTTCCTGAATCACATCCTTTCCCGCAACCTGGGCCGCCTGCTGATCGAACGCGGCCTCACCGTCCTGGAGGCGCGCCAGGCGCCGCCCAACGACGGGGGCTTGAGCCTGGGCCAGGCTTGGGTTGCAATGCAGCATATTTCCTGAGGGTTCCATCATGTGCTTAGCCATCCCCGCCCGCGTTGTTGAAGTTGCCGAAAACGACCAGGCCATCGTCGACCTGGGCGGCGTGCGCAAGGACGTCTCCCTGGCCCTGGTCGAAGACGTGCAAGTGGGTGACTACGTCATCGTCCACGTGGGCTACGCCCTGACCCGGCTGGACCCTGAAGAGGCGGAGAAGACCCTGGCCCTGATGGCGGAAGCCGGGATGCTGTCGGATGCGGAATCTCCCGCGTGAAGTTCACTCAGTACTTCCTGGCCATGCGGCAGCGACCTGACCGCGTGGACATTCGGCTGGAGTGGATACAGCGGGTCATCGAGCAACCATTGTGCGAGGAAATCCAGGAGGATGGGCGCATTCGCCGCTGGGCGTTGATCCCGGAAGCGGAAAACCGCGCCATGCGTGTCATCCTGTTGCCGGATCGTGAAACCGTACATAACGCTTTTTTTGACCGGAGATTTACGCCATGAAGATCAAGTATTTCCAGGATACGGACACCCTCTACATCGAGTTCCGCTCCGCCCCGGTCAACGAAACGCGTGACCTGGACGAGAACACGCTCATGGATATGGACGCCCAGGGCAACATCTGCGCAATCACCCTGGAGCATGCGAAGGAGCGGGCGGACATTCCCCATTTCTCCTTCGAGCAGATCGCGGCCTGAGCGCATGAAATACGTCGACGAGTACCGCGACGGCGAAGTCGCGCAAAAATTGTCGGCCGCCATCGCCGCCGAGGTCCGCCCCGACCGCCGCTACAACTTCATGGAGTTCTGCGGCGGCCACACCCACGCCATCTCCCGCTACGGCGTGCCGGACCTGCTGCCGCCCAACGTGTGCATGATCCACGGGCCGGGCTGCCCGGTGTGCGTGCTGCCCATCGGGCGGATCGACCTGGCCATCAAGCTTGCCCTGGAGCGGGGCGTCATCGTCTGCACCTACGCCGACACGGTGAGGGTGCCGGCCTCCAACGGCCTGTCCCTGATGAAGGCCAAGGCCCGGGGCGGCGACATCCGCATGGTCTACGCGGTGACCGACGCCCTGAAGATCGCCCGCGACAATCCGGGCAAGGAAGTGGTGTTCTTCGCCATCGGCTTCGAGACCACCACGCCGCCCACGGCGGTGGCCATCAAGGCTGCCCAGGCGGAAGGCATGAAGAACTTCAGCGTGCTGTGCTGCCACGTGCTCACCCCCTCGGCCATCATGAACATCCTGGAATCGCCGGAAGTGCGCGAGCTGGGCACGGTGCCCCTGGACGGCTTCATCGGCCCGGCCCACGTCTCCACGGTCATCGGCAGCCGGCCCTACGAGTTCTTCGCGGAGGAATACCGCAAGCCCGTGGTCATCGCCGGCTTCGAGCCCCTGGACGTGATGCAGGCCATCCTCATGCTGGTGCGCCAGGTCAACGAAGGCCGCGCCACGGTGGAGAACGAGTTCACCCGGGCCGTCACCCCGGATGGCAATGAGAAGGCCCAGAACCTGGTGTCCGACGTGTTCGAGCTGCGCCGCAGTTTCGAATGGCGCGGCCTTGGGGAGGTGCCTTATTCCGCCCTGCGCATCCGGGAGAAATACGCCGAGTTCGACGCCGAGCGGCGCTACGGCCTGGAATACCGCCCGGTCCCGGACAACAAGGCCTGCGAGTGCGGCGCCATCCTGCGCGGGGTGAAGAAACCTACGGACTGCAAGATCTTCGGCACGGTATGTACGCCGGAGACGCCCATGGGGTCGTGCATGGTGTCGTCGGAGGGGGCCTGCGCGGCCCATTACACCTATGGACGGCACAAGGATATGGAGGCGGCTGAATGAGCTCATTCCGTATCAATTCGTCGCTGAAATCCCCCCCAGCCCCCCTGTATGAAAGGGGGGAGAACCAATGCGCCAAGCCGACGGGTTCCTCCCTTTCTCAAAGCCCCCATACGGGGATAAAGGAGGACAGGAGGGATTTAGCAACGCTTGCACAACCCCACACCCAAGGAACTCCCGCATGAGCGGCCAAGTAAAGAAGGGCTACGCCCGCCCCCTCGACATCAAGCACGGCCGCGTGGACATGAGCCACGGCGGCGGCGGCCGGGCCATGGTGCAACTGATCACCGACCTGTTCGCCAAGCACCTCTCCAACGAATACCTGGCCCAGGGCAACGACGGCACCTGCCTGCCGGTGGGGGAGGGCAGGCTGGTGGTGTCCACCGACAGCCACGTGGTCTCGCCCATCTTCTTCCCGGGCGGCGACATCGGTTGCCTGTCGGTGCACGGCACCGTCAACGACGTGGCGGTGATGGGGGCGACGCCCCTCTACCTCACCGCCGGCTTCATCCTGGAGGAGGGCTTCCCCCTGGCCGACCTGGCCCGCATCGTCGAATCCATGGCCAAGGCCGCGAATGAAGCCGGCGTGAAGCTGGTGGCCGGCGACACCAAGGTGGTGGAACAGGGCAAGGGCGACGGCGTGTTCATCACCACCACCGGCGTCGGCTTCCTGCCCGAGGGCATCCACCTCTCCGGCGACCTGGCCCGGCCCGGCGACGTGCTGCTGGTCTCGGGCAGCGTCGGCGACCACGGCGTGGCCATCATGTCCAAGCGGGAGAACCTCTCCTTCGATGCTCCCATCCTCTCGGACACGGCGGCCCTCAACGGCCTCACCGCCGCCATGCTGGCCTCGGGTGCCGCCATCCGCGTCATGCGCGATCCCACCCGGGGCGGACTGGCCGCCACCATCAACGAGATCGCCCACCAGTCCGGTGTGGGTGTCCATCTGGAGGAAGCCGCGATCCCGGTGAAGCCGGAAGTGGACGCCGCCTGCGAGCTGCTGGGCCTGGATCCCCTCAACATCGCCAACGAGGGCAAGCTCATCGCCGTCTGCGCCGCCGAGGACGCGGACAAACTCCTCGCCGCCATGCGCGCCCATCCCCAGGGACGGGAAGCCGCCCTCATCGGCAAGGTGGTGGAAGACCCCAACGCCTTCGTGCAGATGAAGACGAAGTTCGGCGGCCGGCGGATGGTGGACTGGCTGTCGGGCGAGCAGTTGCCGAGGATTTGCTGAGGATTGTTGCGTGGTTGGAAAGACTCTAATCCCCCCTAGCCCCCCTTTAACAAAGGGGGGGAGAAACCGTGATGCCTCGATAGCGGCCTCTCCCCCCTTTCCTAAAGGGGGGGCGGGGGGGATTCAAGCGTTGACACAACCCGCCGCTCTCAACGAATACGACCACCGCTTGAAACCCCTGGCCCGCAACCTGCGCAGCCACTTGACCGATGCCGAGCAAAAACTTTGGCACCACCTGCGCCGGGACCAACTCGGTGTCCGTTTCTACCGCCAGCGCCCATTTGGTCAATACATCCTGGATTTCTATGCGCCCAAGGCGAGGCTGGTCGTTGAACTGGATGGCAGCCAGCACCAGGATGACCCGATCGTTAGAACTAAGGACGAATTGCGGGACGCTTGGTTGAGTGCCCAGGGACTGAAGGTCTTGCGTTTTGATGATCGGCAGGTGCTGACGGAGACCTGGTCGGTTATGGAGGTGATTTTCGAGGAAGTGGGTGCCGCATGCGCCGGCGAAATCCCCCCCCACCCCCCTTTACAAAGGGGGGAGACCCCAGATACCCCAGCCGAAGGGTCCCTCCCTTTTGCAAAGCCCCCATACGGGGATAAAGGGGGACAGGAGGGATTTGACGACGTCAGGCAATCAGATCCCACTCAGGACTAGCGCCCCATGCGCATCCTCTTCCTCACCCACGCCTTCAACAGCCTGACCCAGCGGCTCTATGTGGAACTCACCGCCCTCGGCCATGAGATATCCATCGAGTTCGACATCAACGACAGCGTCACCACCGAGGCGGTGGAGCTGTTCCGGCCCCACCTGATCCTGGCGCCCTACCTGCGCCGGGCCATTCCGGAAGCCATCTGGCGCGAGCACGTCTGCCTGATCGTGCACCCGGGCATCGTCGGCGACCGGGGGCCGTCGGCCCTGGACTGGGCGATCCTGAACGGCGAGAAGGAATGGGGCGTGACCGTGCTCCAGGCGGAAGCCGAGATGGACGCCGGCCCGGTGTGGGCCAGCGAGACCTTCCCCATGCGGGCGGCGAAGAAATCCAGCCTGTACCGCAACGAGGTCACCGAAGCGGCGGTGCGGGCGGTGCAGGCAGCCCTCTCCCGGCTGCCTGACTACCGTGCCGGAACCTGGCAGCCGCAATCCGTCCCGTTGCGCCCCATGCACGCCATCATGCAACAGGGCAACCGGGCCATCGATTGGGAAAGGGACGCCACCGCCACGGTGCTCGCCAAGCTCGACTGCGCCGACGGCTTTCCCGGGGTGCGCGACAGCCTCTTCGGCCGGACCTGCCAGCTCTACGATGGCCGGGCGTTTCCGGCCCGGGGCCGGCCTGGCGAGCTGCTGGGCCGGGCGGGGGAGGGCGTGGTGCGGGCCACCGCCGACGGGGCGGTGTGGATCGGGCACTGCAAGGTGGAGGGTGGGATCAAGCTGCCGGTGGGGGGGGTGTTTCCGGAGGTGGCGGGGTTGGAGGAGATGTTGCCAACGACGAATCCCCCCCAGCCCCCCTTTTACAAAGGGGGGAGTGACAGCAACGGGATTTTGGGTGTTCCCCCCTTTGAAAAAGGGGGGACAGGGGGGATTCCTATGGATCCCGACATCACCTACGAAGAATCCGCTTCAGTCGGCTACCTCCACTTCGACTTCTACAACGGCGCCATGGGCACCGCCGCCTGCGAGCGGCTGCTGTCCGCCTATGAAGCCGCTCGGCAGCGCCCCACCAAGGTCATCGTGCTCCTGGGCGGCGCCGATTTCTTCAGCAACGGCCTGGATCTGAACCGCATCGAGGCGGCCGACAGCCCGCCGGACGAATCCTGGCGCAACATCAACGCCATGGACGACCTCTGTCGGGCCATCATCACCACCGATTCCCACCTCACCGTCAGCGCCCTGCGCGGCAACGCCGGCGCCGGCGGCGCCTTCCTGGCCCTGGCGGCGGACCGGGTGTGGGCGCGCCGGGGCGTCATCCTCAACCCCCACTACAAGAACATGGGCAACCTGTACGGCTCGGAATACTGGAGCTACCTGCTGCCGCGCCGGGTGGGCGTTGATCAGGCCCAGGCCATCCTACGCAACCGCCTGCCCCTGGGCGCGGAATCCGCGACCACCATGGGCTTCCTGGACGAAGCCTTCGGTGAAGACCTGGCCGGCTTCGAGGCGGAAACCCGCCGCCGAGCCCAGGCCCTGGCCGAAGCCGCCGATTTCGCCGAACAACTACGGGAGAAGAACCGCCGCCGCGCCGAGGACGAGGCCGCGAAGCCCCTGGAGAATTGCCGCGCCGAGGAACTGAAGCACATGCAGCGCAACTTCTACGGCTTCGACCCCAGCTACCACGTGGCCCGCCACCATTTCGTGGGCAAGACGCCCCATTCCTGGACGCCGAGGCATCTGGCGGTGCACCGGGATTTGGGGTGGGTGGTGCCGGGTGATTCCGGAGAGGTTTCCGGGTGATTCCGGCGTTGCTAAATCCCCCCCGGCCCCCCTTTAGGAAAGGGGGGAGAGCCTTTGACGTAGGCCGAAGGGTTCCTCCCTTTTGTAAAGGGAGGACAGGAGGGATTTCTCCCACGGTAGCGCTCGTACAACCCTCAGCAATCCCATGACCCCGCTCCCCACCGTCCTGGTCATCGACGACGAGGTCCGCTCCCAGGAGGCCCTGCGCCGCACCCTGGAGGAGGACTTCGAGGTCTTCACCGCGTCGAGCGCGGCGGAGGCCCGGGGCATCATGGAAGGGCAGTCCATCCAGGTGGTGCTCACCGACCAGCGCATGCCCGAGGTGAGCGGCGTGGAGTTCCTCAAGGAGGTGCGCCGCGCCTGGCCCGACACGGTGCGCATCATCATCTCCGGCTACACCGACAGCGAGGACATCATCGCCGGCATCAACGAGGCGGGCATCTACCAGTACCTGCTCAAGCCCTGGCATCCGGAACAGCTGCTGCTGACCCTGAAGCGGGCCGCCGAACTCCACAAGCTGCAACAGGAGAACTGCCAGCTCGCCGTGGAACTTCGGGCCGCCGAGCCGGTGTTGAGGGGCCGGGTGGAAGCCAGTCGCGCCCGGGTGAAGCAGGCCTTCGCGGTGGGCAACGTGGTGCGGGCGCCGGGCAGCCCCATGAACGAAGTGTGCGACCTGGTGGCCCGGGCCGCCCGCTTCGACGTGGCCATCCTGCTCACCGGCGAATCCGGCACCGGCAAGGAACTGCTGGCCCGGGCCATCCACTACGCCAGCGGCCGCGCCGACAAGCCCTTCGTGGTGGAGAACTGCGGCGCCCTGCCGGACACCCTGCTGGAATCGGAACTGTTCGGCCACAAGCGGGGCGCCTTCACCGGCGCCTTCGAGGACCGGGTGGGCCTGTTCCAGCAGGCCCACGGCGGCACCCTGTTCCTGGACGAGATCGGTGAAACCACCCCCGCCTTCCAGGTGAAGTTGTTGCGGGTGCTGCAGGAAGGGGAGTTCCGCCCGGTGGGGGGCAGCCGGCCCGTGTCGGTGGACGTGCGCGTCCTCGCCGCCACCAACCGGGACCTGGAAGCGGAGGTGAAGGCCGGTCGCTTCCGGGAGGACCTGTTCTACCGCCTGGCCACCGTGCCCATGCGCCTGCCGGCCCTGCGGGAACGGCCCATGGACATACCCGCCCTGGCCAAGGCCATCCTGGCGAAGACCGGTGCCGCCCTGGGCCGGCGCGTGGAAGGCTTCGCCCCCGCCACCCTGGACTGCCTCGCCGCCTATGGCTGGCCCGGCAACGTGCGGGAATTGCAGAACGAGATCCAGCGCATGCTGGTGCTCTCCGACGGCACCACGCTGACCCCGGAACTGCTGGCGCCCCACATCCGCCAGTCGGGCCTGGCCGAGGCCCTGGAACACAGCGCCGGCGGCCTGCGCGGCCGGGTGGACGCCCTGGAGATCAGCCTGTTGGCCGAGGCCCTGGAGCGCAACCGGGGCAATCTTTCCAAGACCGCCCGGGAGCTGGGCCTGTCCCGCCTGGGCCTGGCGAAGAAGATGCAGCGGCTGGGGGTGGAGCGGCCGGGGAAAGGGAAGGGGGAAGCGGATGTGTAGGGTGATGGTGGTCGCCGCGGAGAAATCCCCCCCAGCCCCCCTTTACGAAAGGGGGGAGCAGAACCGCATCGGCTTGAAATGGGCGTTCCCCCCTTTCGTAAAGGGGGGACAGGGGGGATTTAGCAACCCTGGCCATTCCCTCAAGGCCCACCATGCCCCCTGAGCCCCTCAACCTCCTCTGGCTCCAGTCCGGCGGTTGCGGCGGCTGCACCCTGTCCCTGCTCAACGCCGAGCATCCCCATCTCTTCACCCACCTGGAGGACGCCGGCATCCGCCTGCTCTGGCATCCCAGCCTGAGCCAGGCTTCCGGGTCCGAGGCCCTGGACATCCTGGCCGCCTGCGCCGAGGGGCGGGAGCGGCTGGACATCCTCTGCGTGGAGGGTTCGGTGATGACCGGGCCCCACGGCACCGGCCGCTTCCACATGCTGTCCGGCACCGGCCGGCCCATGATGTCCTGGGTGCTGGACCTGGCCGTCCGTGCCCGCCACGTGCTGGCGGTGGGCAGCTGCGCCGCCTTCGGCGGCATCACCGCCTCCGGCGGCAATCCGGGGGGCGCGATGGGACTGCAATTCGACGGCGAGCATCCGGGCGGCCTGCTGGGGGCCGGCTTCCGGGCCGGCGGCGGGCTACCGGTCATCAACGTGGCGGGCTGTCCCACCCATCCGGGCTGGGTGCTGGACACCCTGCTGGCCCTGGCCCTGGAGCGTTTCTCCGGCACCGACCTGGACCCCCTCCAGCGGCCCCGGTTCTACGCCGACCACCTGGTCCACCACGGCTGCCCCCGCAACGAGTTCTACGAGTTCAAGGCCAGCGCGGAGAAGGCCTCGGACCAGGGCTGCATGATGGAGAACATGGGCTGCAAGGGCACCCAGGCCCACGCCGACTGTAACACCCGGCTGTGGAACGGTTCCGGCTCCTGCCTGCGCGGCGGCTACGCCTGCGTTTCCTGCACCGAGCCCCGCTTCGAGGAGCCCGGCCACCCCTTCGCGGAGACCCCCAAGGTGGCGGGCATTCCCATCGGCCTGCCCACGGACATGCCCAAGGCCTGGTTCGTCGCTTTGGCGGCCCTGTCGAAATCCGCCACGCCCAAACGGGTGCGGGAGAACGCGGTGGCGGACCACGCGGTGGTGACGCCGGCGGTGAAGAAGACGGGGTTGAAATGAAGCTTGTCGATCAACGGTTTCGCGTGTTCTGCGCGCGTCAAATCCCCCCCGGCCCCCCTTTAGGAAAGGGGGGAGCAAACCACCTTGCCCGCACACTGTTCGCAGGGAAAGATGCCGCCCACCCCGTGAGTCCCCCCCTTTTTCAAAGGGGGGTTAGGGGGGATTTCTCCGCGGCGTGTATAACCAACAGGTCTCACCCATGACCACCCGCATCCTCGGCCCCTTCAACCGCGTCGAAGGCGACCTGGAAGTCCACCTGGACATCGCCGACGGCAAGGTGGCCGCCGCCCGGGTCAACTCGCCCCTCTACCGGGGCTTCGAACAGATGCTGCCGGGCAAGGCGCCCCTGGACGCCCTGGTCATCGTGCCCCGCATCTGCGGCATCTGCTCCGTGGCCCAGAGCGCTGCCGCCGCCGCCGCCCTGCGCGACTTCATGGGCCTGGCGCCGCCGCCCAACGGCCTGCTCGCGGAACACCTGGTGACCGCCTGCGAGAACCTGGCGGACCATCTGAGCCACTTCTACCTGTTCTTCATGCCGGACTTCGCCCGGCCTGTGTATCAAGACCGGCCCTGGTTCCCCGCCGTGGCTACCCGTTTCCAGGCGGTTTCCGGCAGTGCCGCCAACGACATGCTGCCGGCCCGGGCCGAGTTCATGCACCTCATGGGCCTGATGGCGGGCAAATGGCCCCACACCCTGAGCCTGCAACCCGGCGGCAGCGCCCGGCCCCTGGAACATTCGGAAATCCTCCGCCTCATCACCCTGCTGCGGGGCTTCCGCCGCTTCCTGGAACGGCATGTGTTCGGCGATGCCCTGGAAGCCGTGGCCGGCCTGGACAACCTGGCCGCGCTGGCCAACTGGCGCCAGGGCAGGGTAGGGGATCTGTCCCTGTTCCTGAACGTCGCCGAGGACCTGGGCCTGGATCGCCTGGGCCGGGCCGGCGACCGCTTCCTCAGCCATGGGGCCTACGACCTGTTTCCCGCCGGGGTGTGGGACGGCGACAACGCGCCCCTGGACCCCGCCGCCATCGTCGAGGATGTGAGCCATGCCTGGATGGCCGGCGAGGCCCTGCCTCCCGCCCGGGGCATGACCCAGCCCCTGCCGGACAAGGCCGATGCCTACACCTGGTGCAAGGCGCCGCGCTATGGCGGGCAAGTGGTGGAAACCGGCGCTCTGGCGCGCCAGATGGTGGCCGGCCATCCCCTGATCCGGGAATGGGTGGCCGCGAAGGGCGGCAGCGTGACGGCCCGGGTGCTGGCGCGGCTGCTGGAACTGGCCATCGTGGTACCGGAAATGGAGCGATGGGCCAAGGCGCTGACGCCGGGCGAGCCCTGGTGCCACCATGCCGAGCTTCCCGACGAGGGCGTCGGCATCGGCCTGGTGGAAGCGGCCCGGGGCAGCCTGGGCCATTGGCTTGCCGTGCGCCACGGCCGCATCGCCAATTACCAGATCATCGCTCCCACCACCTGGAACTTCTCGCCACGTGACGCGGGGGGTGTGCCCGGCGCTCTGGAGCAGGCATTGGCGGGGATGGCAGTGGATGCGGACGACCCCATGCCGGTAGCGGTGCAACATGTGGTGCGGTCCTTCGATCCGTGCATGGTTTGTACGGTGCATTGATGAGCCGGCCGGTGAAAATCCCCCCCAGCCCCCCTTTACAAAAGGGGGGAGAAAAGCAGCGATGCGCCTTGCACGGGCGTCCCCGCCTTTTGCAAAGGGGGGGCAGGGGGGATTTCGCCAACTTCAACATTCCCAGCAGCACCTGACACATGCCCACCACCAAGCACCTCCCCCCGCCCATCCTCGCCGAAGGCCTGCAAAGCCTGGGCGAGGACGCCTGGATCGAGGTCATCCAGAAGATGGACGAGGTGTACAACGACCTGCTCCAGTACGAGGTGGCCCTGGAGGAGAAGAACGCGGCCCTGGAGGAATCCCAGCAGTTCGTGTTCTCGGTGCTGGCCTCCATGTCCGACATCCTGGTGGTGTGCGACCGGGACGGGAAGATCGAGGTGGTGAACCAGGCCCTGGTGGCTTTCTCAGGCAAGCCGGAGAGCGCACTGATCGGCATGCCCCTGTTCGACCTGTTCGCCGACGACGGCGCCCGCGCCAACGCCGAGCGCATGTTCGCCAACCACGGCATGAAGGGCCTGGCCGATTGCGAACTGCCCCTGAAGGGCGCCGACGGTGCCGCCGTGCCGGTCTCCCTCAACTGCACGCCGCGCTTCAACCACCAGGGTACCCAGGTGGGCATGGTCATCACCGGCCGGCCGGTGGGTGAACTGCGTCGTGCCTACCAGGCCCTGCGCGAGGCCCACGAGGACCTGAAGCGGACCCAGCAGCAGTTACTGCATTCGGAGAAGATGGCCTCGCTCGGGCGCCTGGTGGCGGGCGTCGCCCACGAACTCAACAACCCCATCAGCTTCGTCCTGGGCAACGCCCATGCCCTGCACCGCTATGCCCAGCGCCTGGAGCAATACCTGGCCGCCTTCCACGCCGGCCGGCCGCAAGAGGAGCTGGAAGTCCTGCGCCGGGAGCTGCGCATCGACCGATTGCTGGAGGACCTGCCGCCCCTGATCGAGGGCACGGTCGAAGGGGCGGAACGCACCCGCGACATCGTCGACAGCCTCAAGCGCTTTTCGGCGGTGGACCGCAACGAGACCCAGCCCTTCAACCTGTCCCAGGTCATCGAGCAGGCGGTGCACTGGGTCACCAAGGCCGCCGCCGACAAGCTCAAGGTCACGACCGAGCTGCCGGAAGGCATCAACGTGCTGGGCTCGGCGGGCCAGATGCAGCAGGTCGTCATGAACCTGGTGCAGAACGCCTGCGATGCCACCGCCGAGGAGACCCAGCCGCGCCTGGACATTTCCGCCCGGCGGGTCGGCGACAGCGTCGAGATCAGCTTCCGGGACAACGGTCCCGGCATTCCGGCGGACAACCTGCCCCACCTGTTCGAACCCTTCTTCACCACCAAGCCGGTCGGCAAGGGGACCGGCCTGGGCCTGGCCATCACCTACGGCATCGTCGAGCGCCACGGCGGCAGTCTGAGCGCGGGCAACGCGCCGGAAGGCGGCGCGGTGTTCAACTTGAGGCTGCCCCTGGCGAAGCACTGACCCCCGGGGCAGGGAGCGGGCTCTTATTGCCAGTCGTGCACGTGGCTGTGGCGGTGCTCGACGCCGCCGTGGCGGTGGCTGTGGGTGTGGACCAGGTTCGCGGCGGCGAGGAGTTCCATGTTCCCCAGCAGGCCGTGGATGTCGCCGTCATGGATCAGGCGGTGGTCCTCGCCCAGCACCAGGGCGCGGCTACCCAGTTCCGGCGCCAGACTCAGGTTGTGGGTGGTGATCAGGGTGGTCACACCCAGGCCGGAGAGGAAATCCACCAGCCAGCCGGTGGAGCGGGGATCCAGGGCGGCGGTGGGTTCGTCCAACAGCAGCACCTTGGGCTCCAGGGCGAGGAGGGCGGCCAGGCAGACCTTCTGTTTCTCGCCGCCGGACAGGGAGAAGGGCGGGCGCTCCAGATGGGCGGTCACGCCCACCTGCGCGGCCCAGTGCCGCACCCGCTGGTCCAGGTCGGTCAGGCCCATCTGGCGGGGGCCGAAGGCGATCTCGTCGTACACCGTGGGGTTGAACAGCATGGCGTCGGGGTTCTGGAAGAGCAGGGCGACTTCGCGGCGGAAGCGGTGGTGCAGGGCCGGATGCTTGAGCCGGGCCGGGGTGATGGACTCGCCGTCGTAGGTGAATTGGCCGGCCGTGGGCGCGATGAGGCCGTCGAGGATCTTCAGCAGGGTGGATTTGCCGCTGCCGTTGCAGCCCAGCAGCACCACTTTTTCGCCGGGATGGATGGAAAAGCCGATGTCCGCCAGGACTTCCTTGGCGCCGTAGCGGTGGGTGATGCCGGCAGCCTGGATGACAGGTGCTCCCCCCTTTCTTAAAGGGGGGGAGGGGGGATTTTGCTCGGCTGGCGTGGCTGATGGCGTCGAAATCCCCCCCCGCCCCCCTTTAAGAAAGGGGGGGGTAGGTATGAGGCTGTTTTTTACCGCCCGGTAGCGCCGCTCAGTCATGGAAGAATCCCCGGGAACGCAGAGCCTGGGCGGACTGGTTGGCGGCGTGGAGGGACTTCTCCAGATACCAGGAAGCCGCCGCGGCGCTGGCCCGATAGCGGTCCATCAGGCTCGGTCGCCGCAGGGAGCGGCTGGCCAGGGCCAGGCGGAAGTCTTCGTGGGCGCGGCGGAAGGTGAGGGCCTGGCTGTAGGCGAGGCCCAGCACGTAGGTGAGTCCTTTCGAGAAATCGAGCGCGCGGAACAGGTTGGCGCGGGCGATGAACAGGAAGGTCAGGCTGGTGAGCAGCAGTACGCGCAGATTCAGGCGAACCAGGGTGAGCCAGGGCGAGATGTCCTGCCACCAGGCCATCAGCGCGTAACTCAGGCTGATGATCGCGTTAAAGGCGAGGATGGCCAGCAAGGCCCGCCGCAGCAGGCGCAAGGCGTCGCCTCCGGCCAGCAGCAGGACGAGGGCGAGGCCGGCGCCCAGCCAGACGGGATCGTGCACCAGGGTCGCGGCGAGGATGCCCGCGAGGTACAGGCACAGGAGGAGACGGTCGCGGTTCATGCGCGGATTGTCGCCGGACTCGGGTCGCCGTCCCAGTCCCTGAAGTCAGGCCGCGAGGCGCGACCTCAAGCGCGTCAGGTAGCGGTAGCCGAGCACGGTGAGGACGCCTTCGGCGATGCCGACCAGCACGTGTGGCAACACCACCGCCGGCAGGGTGATGCTGAGGCCGAAGGGGAAGAACAGGGGGGCGCCCTGGGCATCGTGGGCAATCGCCGGCTGCATGCCGAGCACGACCGCCACCAGGGCGGCGGGCACGACGATGGACAGCCAGCCGGCGAGGAACAGGGCAAGGGTCTCGTGCAGCCGCGTCAGCAGCTTCCAGGCGGCGAGGGCGCAGAAAGAACCCACCAAGCCCATGGCCAGAGCGTTGATGGGCAGGGCGGTGATGCCGCCGTCGCCGAACAGCAGGGCCTGCATGGCCAGCACCAGGGAGATGGCGAGGAAGGCCATCCAGCCGCCGAAGCACACGGCGAGCAGGCCGATGCCGGCGGCGTGCGCGGTGGTGCCCCCCGGCAACGGCAGGGCGACCATCATGAGCACGAAGGCAAGCGCGGTATAGGCGGCGACGAAGGGCAGGGTGTCGGCGTCCAGTTGTCGATGCACCCGCCGCGCCGCGTATCCCCAAAGGCCCGCCGCCAGCGCGTAGGCGGGCAGGTAGGTCTGCGGCGAGATGAAGCCATCCGGGATGTGCATGCCAGCAGCCAGGAATCAGAAGGCGATGGACAGGTTGGCGATGAAGCGGTAGTCCTCCTTGCCCTCGGCGCCCTGCTGATCGCTTTCCTCGTTGAGGTCGGTCCAGATGGGCTTTTTGAGCGCCAGGGCCAGGCTCATGTTGTCCTTGTAGAGCCGCACGCCGAGTACGCCGTAGAGCATTTCCCCACCGGTGGCCAGCTCGCCCTGGCCGTTGGCGACATCCCGGCCCAGCTTCAGGTAATTCAATTCCACCACGCCGTCCAGACGGAAGCGGCTCTCGGCCTGCTTCATCAGGCGGTAAGCCAGGGCGGCGTTGAGCCGCGTTTCCGTGCCGAATTTCATGCTGTTGCCGTCGTCGTAGGTGTATTTCTGGAAACGGGTCTGCGCGGCTTCGGCGACGAAGGTGGCCTGTTCCGTGAATTGCCGGGTGGCGGTCAGGCCGTAGCTGAAGGAAGGCTTACCGAAGCTCGTCGATTTGCCGGGATCGATGTTGCCCTGCAGGCGCTTGTTCGGGTTGCCGGTGGCCAGGGTCATGCCCGCCATCGCGGAGAAGTGCCAGTCCATGAGGTCGTCCAGGCTTTCGCTGGCGGGGGTGAGCAGGAAGCCGTCGTCGTACTTGAAGCCGATCACCGCCCCCACCGACAGATCGGCGAGGCCGCGCGAATCGACGCCATCGGGCTCGTCGACCTTGACGTTGTAGGGCTGCGTGACGTAGGCCGTCAGCCAGGGCTTGAAGCCGTAGCCCAGGGTCAGCAGCCAGTACTGGTTGTATTCGCTTTCGGCGTTCTGGTCCGGCGGCGGCGTCCTGCCGGTTTCGAACTTGGCGTGGTCGATCTTCAGGGATACCAGCCAGGAGCCCTGGCCAAGGGTGGCGGAGGAAGAGGTTTCCACCGGCGCGCCGGGGCCGTCCAGGGAAATCGCGCCCAGGGTGGGCATGCCGTGGTGGGCCAGGACCGGATTGCCGACGGCGGCAAGGGCGAGGATGAGATAGCGGACGGATTTCATTGCGGTTTCTTCCTTCTTGCATACAGACTGAGCAGGCCGAACAGGCCCAGGATGAGCGCCACGCCGACGGCGATGCGGCCATAGCGTTCGTAAGCGGGTTTTTCGGTATTGCTCGGAACCGCCGCGGTATCCGTTTCGAGCTTGAAATCGAGGCCGTGACCGTCCTCGGAGAAGGCCTTCACGCGCCAGGCGCCGGCGCGGTCGGGCAGGAAGGCGATACGACCCTGGCTGTCGGTGCGGCCGACCTGATAGGGCAGCTTTTCACCCTCCCGGTAGATTTCGTAGGCCTCGAAGGCGAAGGGCGTGTCGCCCATGTAAAAAAGCTTGATGACGACGGCCGGAGCGCCGTCCACGCTGTGCTGAAGATCGTGGGCATGCACGGGCCACGCCGCGAACAGGCAGAACAACGCCGTGATGAAGGATAGTCGGGTCATCGGATTTCGAACTGCAGATTACTGGCGTGGATGGCCTTGTCGGCCTTGCCGTCGTTGAGCGGGAATTCCAGGCTGCCTTGCACGAGTTGGAAGCCGGGGTTCTGCAAACGAATGTTGACGGTGCCGTCAGCATCGGTGATGCCGCGAGGCTTGCCAAAGTAGGCGACGGTCACCTGGGCTGCCGGCTTGCCCTGGAAATAGGCGCGCAGGCGCAACTTGTCGCCGGCCTTGAGATTGAGCGGATTGACCAGCGGGACGAGTTCCAGGTCGCGCGTCAGCGGTCTGGCCAGGGCTTCGCCCCACTGGTCGATGCGTTTGATGGCCTCGACCGACAGCCAGCTGTCGATGACCGCTCCCGCCTCGTTCTTGGGCAGGTTCTTGCTGCCGTAGGGCGTCTTGCTCCAGTAACCGCTGGAAACCAGGAACCAGCTGGCGGCGCAATCGCCCTTCAGCGTCACCGGAGCGGTCTTGCTCCGCTCGGCCGGCTGTTCCCGGCCGGCGACGTCGTAACAACCGGCCGCCTTGACGGTGTCCGCCTTGTATTCCAGTCGCTTGGCGCCTTCATGGGCGGAACGTTCGTGGCCGTAGGCCAGGGTATGTATAAAAGAGTCCCGCTCGATCCACAAATCATGAGCCAGGAGGGGCATGGACAGCAGAGCGGACAGGACGAAGAACAGGACTCGTAACATCGATGTAATGGATTGGTGGAATGCGCGCATCGTATTCGAAGATAGGAATAAAACATAATACGTAATACTTATCGACGCGAAAGCATGGGCTGAGCCGCCAACCATGGCAGCTTTAGTGCACTTCGTCGTTGTGGTGGCGGTGCCAGATGACCGACATGGCCAGGCTGATGAAGACGCCGAAGCTGACGATGATCCAGTGGATGTGCACGCCTTGCCCGACCATCAGGGCATAGGCGCCGAGCAGCACGAGGATGCCGATGTTCTCGTTGAAGTTCTGGATGGCGATGGAGTGGCCGGAACCCATGAGCAGATGGCCACGGTGCTGCAGGAGCGCGTTCAGCGGCACCACGAAGAAGCCGGCCAGGGCGCCGATGACGAAGAGGATGGCAAGCGCGACCAGCCAGTTGGTCACGAACACCATGGTGATGACGATGAGCCCAAGCAGGATGCCGGCCGGCAGCACCCGCACGGAGGTTTCCAGCTTGATGTATTTGCCGGCGAAGACCGATCCCACCGCGATGCCGACGGCCACCACGGCGGTGAGTTGGGTGGCCTGCGCCAGATCGTAGTTGAGATTGAATGCCGCCCAGGCCAGCACCACCAGGCGCAGCGTCGCCCCCACGCCCCAGAACAGGGTGGTCACCGCCAGGGAAACCTGGCCCAGCGGATCCTTCCAGAGCAGCTTGAAGGCGTGCCAGAAATCGTAGATCAGGAAAACGGGGTTCTTGCGGGGAGGCTTGTGATCGATGGGCAGGATGGGGATGTAATAGTTGAAAACCGCGGCGATGAGGTAAAGCACCAGGATGACCGAAATGGCCAGCTGCGGCAGGCTCAGTACCCCATCCAGAGACCAGGACTGCAGCAGGCCGCCGGCAAGCGTGGGATGGATCAACAGTCCGCCGATGATGGCGCCCAGTACGATGGCCGCCACGGTGGCGCCCTCCATCCAGCTGTTGGCCTTCACCAGCAGGGAGGGTGGCAGGTATTCGGTGAGGATGCCGTACTTGGCGGGCGAATAGGCGGCGGCGCCGAAGCCGACGATGGCGTAGGCGTACAGCGGCGGCATGCCCAGGAGCATGGCCAGGCAGCCGACGATCTTGACCAGGTTGGAGGTGAACATCACCCGCCCCTTGGGCAGGGCGTCGGCAAAGGGGCCGACGAAAGGCGCGAGCAGAATGTAGGAGATCACGAAGAACTGCTGCAGCAGCGGCGTATGCCAGTCCGGTGCGGACAATTCCATGAGCAGGGCGATGGCGGCGAATAGCAGGGCATTGTCAGCCAGGGCTGAAAAGAATTGCGCCGTGAGGATGATGTAGAAGCCGCGATTCATGCGGACCTGCGGGCCGTGGGGCGGAATGGGTGGCGCGTTATAACATGGTGCCTCCGAGGCGACTACCCGCGCAGCGTGAATACATGCTCTTTCTCGCATGCCACGCCGCCCATGAAAATGCTGTGAAGGAATGGCTGCGGACTGTCATTAATAAGAAAATTATGATTGAATCACATAACTAAAATTTATCTCCGCATAAAAAATGGCTGACCGTCGCTTACAGGTGTTTCATACCGTTGCCAAGCAACTGTCCTTCACCAAGGCAGCGGAGTTGCTGTTCATGACGCAACCGGCGGTGACCTTCCAGGTCAAGCAATTGGAGGAACACTTCAATACCCGTCTGTTCGAGCGTTCGCACGGTCGCATCTCCCTGACCCCCGCGGGCGAACTGGCGCTGGACTATGCCGAGCGCATCCTCAACCTCACCGGCGAGATGGAAGCGCGCATTTCCGAGCTCACCGGCCAGGTCAGCGGCCCCCTGCTCATCGGCGCCTCCACCACCATCGCCGAATACATGCTTCCCCGCCTGCTCGGCGAGTTCAAGCGCATGCATCCGGAAACTCAGGCGCGCCTCACCGTCGCCAATTCGGAAACCATCGAGAACAAGGTGACCGACCACACCCTCGACATGGGCCTGATCGAGTCGCCTTCACATCATCCCAACCTCATCACCCAGGTGTGCTGCGAGGATGAACTGGTGATGATCTGCGCCCCGTTTTCCGACCTCGCCCAGCTCACCTCCGCCACGCCCAAGCAGGTGGCCACGCATCCCTACATCAGCCGTGAATCCGGTTCCGGCACGCGCGAATGCATCGATGACTTCTTCAAGATGAACGGCGTCTGCCTGGACGAGATCAACCTGGTCATGGAGCTCGGCAGCCGCGAGGCGGTGAAGGGCGCCGTGGCGGCCGGCCTGGGCGTGGCGGTGGTGTCCAGCACGACGGTGGCGAAGGAGGTGAAGCTGGGCGAACTGGTCGCCATTCCCCTCGACCCGCCGCTGCGGCGCCAGCTCTCCCTGGTCTATCCACCGGAGAAGTTCCGCAGCAAGCTGCTGCAGGCCTTCCTCGATTTCCTCGGCAGCAGTTCGCTTCTCAAGGAATACACGGTCAGCCGGTTGCGCGCATGACGGCGGACGAGCGGCGTCTGCTGCGCCTGTTCCGGGCGCTCGACGGTGGCCGCCAGGCCGGCCTGCTGGATTACGCGGAATTTCTGCTCAACCGCGCCGCGCCGGAGCGGCCCGAGGTGCCCACGCTGCCCCTGCCCATCCCCCGCCCGGACAAGGAGAGCGTGGTCAAGGCCATCCAGCGCCTGCGGGCAACCTATCCCATGGTGGACCGGGCGAAGATCCTGCACGACACCTCCGCCTGCATGACCAAGCATCTGGTGCATGGCAAACCCGCCGCCGAGGTCATCGACGAACTCGAAGCCCTGTTCATGGGTCACTATCAGGCCCTCGGCAAGGAGGAGTAGCGTCCCGCTCCGGCCTGCCGGACAATCCCGGGCCGTTCATCCCGGCATTACACAAGGAACATCATGGCCAACGCCGATCCCGTCGAACTGGAAAAATTCAGCCAGCTCGCCCACCGCTGGTGGGATCCCAACTCCGAATTCAAGCCCCTGCACGACATCAACCCGCTGCGCCTGGAGTGGCTCGACCACCTCTGTGACGGCATCCAGGGCAAACGGGTGGTGGATGTGGGCTGCGGCGGCGGCATCCTCGCCGAAAGCATGGCCACGCGCGGCGCCCGCGTCACCGGCATCGACCTCTCCGAGAAAGCCCTGCGCGTGGCCAGGCTGCACCAGCTCGAATCGGGCGTCGAGGTCGATTACCGCCTTGTCGCCGCCGAGGCGCTGGCGGAACAGGAGCCGGAACAGTTCGACGTGGTCACCTGCATGGAAATGCTCGAGCACGTGCCGGACCCCGCCTCCACCATGGCCGCCTGCGCGCGCCTGGCCAAGCGGGATGGCTGGGTGTTCTTCTCCACCCTGAACCGCAATCCCAAGAGCTACCTGTTCGCCATCGTCGGCGCCGAATACATCCTCAACCTGCTGCCCAAGGGCACGCACGACTGGGGCAAGTTCATCAAGCCGCACGAACTCGCCGCCCACGCCCGCTCGGCCGGCCTGGAGCCGGTGGAACTGATGGGCATGACCTACAACCCCATCAGCAAGGCCTACAAGCTGGAGCGGGACACCGACGTCAACTATCTGATGGCCTGCCGACGTGCCTGAAGTCCGCACGGTGTTGTTCGACCTGGACGGCACCCTGGTCGACACCGCTCCGGACCTCGGCCACTGCCTCAACGAACTGCGCCGCCGGCGCGGCCTGCCGGATCTGGCCGAGGCCGACTACCGGCCGCAGGCCTCGCACGGCACCCAGGGCCTGCTGCGCCTGGGCTTCGGCCTCGCCGAGGGCGATCCCGCCTTCGCCGCGCTGCGCCGGGAATTCCTCGATATTTATGAGGCCTGCCTCACCGCGAACTCCCCGATCTTCCCCGGCATGGGCGAAGTGCTCGAGGAGTTGGAGGACAGGGGGCTGCACTGGGGCGTGGTCACCAACAAGCCGGTCCGTTACACCGAACCGCTGCTTGCCCACCTCGGCCTGCTGGCGCGCGCCGCCTGCGTGGTGTGCGGCGATACGCTGGCCTTCAACAAGCCGCATCCCGCCCCCATGCTGCATGCCTGCGCCCTCGCCGACAGCGCCCCGGAGCGCTGTCTGTACGTGGGCGACGCGGAGCGCGACATCATCGCCGCCCGCGCCGCCGGCATGCCCGCCCTGGTGGCCCTGTACGGCTATCTCGGCCCCGAGGATCGCCCCGCCGAATGGGGCGCCATCGGCCAGATCGAATCTCCGGACGGACTACTGGACTGGATCGATACCCGAAGGACGCAGGTTTGACGCGGCCCGGTACGGCGCGTAGATTGTCCTCGCCGCCATCTTGAACTTTTCGCGAGCGACGGCATCTACGCATCACCCATCCGGGGCCGACCTGGTTTCGACGGGGGTCGCGAAGCAGACAAGTGCATACCGAGGACCAGTCACCTCGTAAATCCATCTGGAATCAAGTAATCGCCAACGACGATACTTACGCTCTGGCCGCTTGACGGTCAGACTCCACACCGGTTGGTCCATGGGCCGGGCTGGGAAACCAGCGGTGGAGTCATTTACATGGACTCGCGCTGAGCCGGGCCGCTTGACCCAGCGTTAAACCAAGGTGGCTCGCCTGAAACCAGCCTGTCCGATCGGCGGGTTCCGGGTCAAAACCAAATGAACGGACTAAGTATGTAGAACTTGCTGTAGAGGACTTTCGGACGCGGGTTCGATTCCCGCCGGCTCCACCACCTTACCTTCCGGAGAAGTCCGGAGACTTCCAAAGAACCCCGTAAGAATCAAGGCTTACGGGGTTTTTTCTTTCCGGATAGGTCCGGAGAAAACCGCTTTAATCCGCTTCGGTTTGCATTACTCTGAGCATTACGGCTATTCTGAAAAAACACGTAATGCAAAGGGGGGTAATGCATCATGCCCAAGCAAGCCAGCCAGAAGCCGGAAACCACGTACCGCACTGCCAAGCCCAAGGATGCCATCTACCGCATATCGGACGGGCAGGGGCTTTACATGCAGATCAGCCCGGACGGGGGGAAACGCTGGCGCTTCCAGTACACCCGCCCCACTGGCGGCCGAAACACCCTTGGCCTTGGCGACTATCCGGCCGTGGCCCTGGCGAACGCCCGCGAGCGGCGGGACGAAGCCCGCCGGCTGTTGGCTGAAGGTATCGACCCCGGCGAACACCGAAAAGTCACCAAGGCCATGCAGAAGAGCCGGGCGGCGAACAGCTTTGAAACCGTGGCCCTTGAGTGGTACTCGAAATATTCCACGACATGGGTATCCGCCCACGGCGAGCGCATCATCCGCCGGCTGGAACGGGATGTGTTCCCCTGGCTGGGCGGCAAGCCCATTGCCGAGATCACCGCCCCCGACCTGCTGGCCGTCCTGCGGCGGATCGAGGATCGCGGGGCGCTGGAAACTGCCCACCGCGCTTTGCAGAACTGCGGCCAGGTCTTCCGCTACGGCATCGCCACCGGCCGGGCGGAACGCGACCCCTCCCAAGACCTGCGGGGCGCATTGCCCCCGACACGGAAAAAGCACTTGGCAGCCATCACCGAGCCCCAGGCCATCGGCCCGCTACTTCGGGCCATGGATGCCTACACCGGAACCTTTGTCACGAAATGCGCCCTACGGCTGGCCCCGATGGTCTTTGTCCGGCCGGGCGAACTGCGGCAAGCCGAATGGGCGGAAATCGACCTGGACGCGGCAACATGGGAAATCCCGGCGGACCGTATGAAGATGCGGGAGCCGCATATCGTCCCCCTCTCCACCCAGGCCGTGGAAATCCTGCGGGCGCTTCACGCCATGACCGGCGGCCGGCGCTATGTCTTCCCGAGCGCCCGGACCTATGACCGGCCCATGAGCAACAATGCCATTCTCGCGGCGCTGCGGCGGATGGGTTTTGAGAAGGACGAAATGTCCGGCCACGGCTTCCGGGCCATGGCCCGCACCGTCCTGGATGAAGTGCTGGGCTTCCGGCCCGACTTCATCGAACACCAGCTAGCCCACGCTGTCCGGGACCCGAACGGCCGGGCATACAACCGGACCGCCCACCTTCCGCAACGGCGGAAGATGATGCAGGCATGGGCCGATTACCTGGACACCCTGAAGGCGGAAAACGTGGTCCCGTTCAGGGCGAAGGCGGCCTGATGTTTTCCCGTTTCTTTCCGGCACCCCCCTGTTTTGAAAGGCGGATTCAAGTCTGAAGTGCAACGGCGTTATGACGTGAGTGTAGCTGCTTCATGAACACCTCGTGGGGGGTCTTGAAGCCGAGGCATTTTCTGGGGCGGTGGTTGAGTCGATGCATAGCAAAGCCAATCTGACGAGGGGTAATGGAATCGAAGCGCAGCTTCTTCGGGAAGAACTGTCGAATGAGGCCGTTCATGTTTTCGTTGGCGCCGCGCTCCCAAGAGGCATAGGGATGGGCGAAGAAGAAGTTGGCATCGAGCGCACTGGCGATCCGCTCATGGCCGGCAAACTCTCTGCCATTGTCGGTCGTCAGCGTATGCACACAGGCCGCGAAAGGCGTCAGCAAAGAAATCATGGCATCCGAGACAGCTTCGGCAGTCTTGTCTGGCACATGGGCAATCAGGGCGTAACGCGACTTGCGTTCGTTGAGCGTGACAAGAGCCTGTTGATGGCCGGCGCCGATGACCAGATCGGCCTCCCAGTCTCCGAAACGCTTGCGGGTATCGACGATGGCGGGACGCTGCTCAATCGACACCTGGTTGGGAATGGTGCCACGCCGGTCGCGCCCCCCGTAGCGTTTGCGCCGCGCCTTCTGGCAGCGCAGGGTGCGGTGCAAACTACCGCCGGCACGCCGGTCGGCATAAATGCGCTGATAGATGGTTTCGTGACTGATGCCGGGCCGGTTGGTGGTCTTGAGATAACCGGAGATTTGTTCGGGGCTCCACAGCTCGGCGAGCTTGGCTTCGGCGAAGGCCCAAGTATCGGGACAAACGCGGCGGCCGTTCTCACAGGCCCGCATGCGGGCCTGTGAGAACTGATGCGCCTGCTTCGGTCGATAGCCACGTTGGCCTTTGTTCCGGCCAAGCTCGCGGCTGATGGTGGAAGGATGTCGGTTCATGATGCGGGCAATGTCGCTCTGCTTATGTCCGGCTTTGAGAAGAATGGCGATTTGGTATCGTTCGTGTCGGGTGAGATGTGTGTAGTTCATTCCAGGCAACTTTGACTTGGCGGTCGAGGGGCTCGGATGCTATTGCATCTCGCCCACCCAACCCGTTAATCAGAGTTGCACTTCGAATTTGAACTCGCGATTCATATTCAGTATGTTACGAATGTTTTTCGATTCCCGCCGGCCCAAACACAAACGCCACCCTTGCGGTGGCGTTTTTGTTTGGTGAAGTTGTGCCAACGCGCAGAGGCGCATTGAGTTCGACGAGGTTCCGTGCGTGATCGCTGGCCATCGTAGGCCCGCGCGAAGCGCGGGTCGGTCAGGCCGGAGCGGCCATGGCCTCCAGGCCAAGGAAGCTGGCGGCAATGCTCCCATCGCCACGGCGCACCACCTTGGCCGGCATCCACTGTTCGGGCGGCGCGTCTTCCAGCACGATGTCCAGATACTTGCCGGGCTCCAGTTCGTCGTTGGAGTGATCCTGGTCCAGGCGCAGGAGCAGGCCGTGCTCGCTCATGTTCACGGTGGTGCCGATGCCGACCAGCATGCCGTAGGCGTAGACATGCACCCCGATGCTCGTGGGGATGCGTTCGCTCATGCGTCGTTCCGGACCCGGGAGAGTAGGCATGTGAGCCTCCATAGGCTGGATGGGGGCGGCCGCTTCAGGCGACCGTCACTTCCGGCGAAAGATACACGTCCTGGATCGCGTTGAGCAGTCTTACCCCTTCCGCCATGGGTCGCTGGAAGGCCTTGCGTCCGGAAATCAGGCCCATGCCGCCGGCGCGCTTGTTGATCACCGCCGTGCGCACCGCCTGCGCCAGGTCGTTCTCGCCCGAGGCGCCGCCGGAATTGATCATCCCCGCCCGGCCCATGAAGCAGTTGGCCACCTGGTAGCGGACCAGGTCGATGGGGTGGGCCGAGGTCAGTTCCGAATACACCTTGGCGTGGGTCTTGCCGAAGCCGATGGCGCCGTAGCCATTGTTGCAGGTGGCCTGCTTCTGCTTGACGATGTCCGCCTCGATGGTCGCCGCCAGGTGGTTGGCCTGGCCGGTCAGGTCGGCGGCCTCGTGGTAGTCCACGCCGTCCTTCTTGAAGCCGGAGTTGCGCAGATAGGCCCAGAGGAAGGTGACCATGCCCAGACGGTGGGCTTCGGCGAAGGCGCGGGAGACCTCCAGGATCTGCCGGCGCGATTCCGCCGAGCCGTAATAGACCGTCGCCCCCACCGCCACCGCGCCCAGTTCGAAGGCCTTCTGCACGTCGGTGAAGAGGGTCTGATCGTGCATGCCGGGGTAGGTGAGCATCTCGTTGTGGTTCAGCTTCACCAGGAAGGGAATCTTGTGCGCGTAGCGGCGCGACACCGCGCCCAGCACCCCCAGGGTCGAGGCCACCGCGTTGCAGCCGCCGGCGATGGCCAGCCTGACGATGTTTTCAGGGTCGAAGTAATCCGGGTTGGGCGCGAAGGAGGCGCCGCCGGAATGCTCCACCCCCTGGTCCACCGGCAGGATGGACAGATAGCCGGTGCCCGCCAGCCTGCCGGTGTTGAAGATCTGCTGGAAGTTGCGCAGGGTGCCCGGCGTGCGGTCGCTGCCCGCAACCACGCGGTCGATGAAGTCCGGGCCGGGCAGATGCAGGTCGGTGTTCGGAAAGGTCTCGCAGGTGTGCGTGAGAAGCGATTCAGCCTCGCTGCCCAGCAGTTCGGCGATGGGGGTCATGTTGTCTCCTTGAGTTCGTGTTGGCCGCATGTGGGATGCGGGAAATGACGCATGCTTTGTTTATAGACCGGCATACCGAGGGCGTGACGGACTGGACGAGCCGGCGATTATTCCAACCTCCCCTTGGCCATAGAGAACAGTTGGATCGGGAGGGCGGCATGACGGCATCAAGTAAACAGACGCTGGTCGGCTATCGTTAGAACGGATGCCCACTTTATGTTCGACGGGAGTGATCCATGCCGTTCGACCTCGACATGCACCCGGGGCTCAGACGCCAGGGGGAGTCGGCGCGCTCGGCGGGGAGGGGAATAGCGAACGCCGGTTGCATTATTCTGGCCGGTCTGTTCGCCTTCTCCTCCCATGCCACGGCGCAGGAGCGAATCCTACCCAGGGACTACGCCCTGACCGTCTATGCCGGCAAGCTCACCGACAGCGTGTGGGAGGACACCTTCGCCTCCGACACCCGCCTGCTCGATTCCAGGCTGCTGGTCGCCGCCCTCAGTCGTACGCTGCACCGCGCGCCGAGCGGCGATTACTCCTGGGAAGTCGAAGGCCAGATCGGGAAGCACTCCGGCATGCAGGACCACTGGGAGTTCAACCTGCTGGGCGCACTGCGTTGGCACCGCTTTCCCTGGAGCGACACATTACGTTCAAGCGCCGCCTTCGGCCTGGGGTTATCCCACGCGTCGGAGGTGCCCGAGGTGGAGAGCATGCTGAAGGGCGAGAGCGAGAAACTCCTGGCCTATTGGTACATGGAAGTCACCCTGGGGCCGCGCGATTCAGACTGGCAGGCCTCGTTGCGTCTGCATCACCGTTCCACTGCGTTCCATCTGCTTGGCGACGCGGGTGGCTCCAATGCCTTGACCCTGGGCATCCGCTACGAGTTCGATTAGTCGGCCAGCAGCAGGCCGGTGGCGAAAAGAGGAAAGCGCATCATGGAAAAACTCCCTCCTTGCACCTTTGTCTCCTGGCGCACCGTGGATCGCCTCGGCCGCGAGCTCGCCCGCGCCATCCGCGACTCCGGCTTCCGTCCCGACATCGTCGTCGCCATCGGCCGGGGCGGCTACGTCCCCGCCCGCGTGGTATGCGACTGCCTGCACATGGAGCGCATGGCCGGCATCAAGGTGGAGCACTACAGCGCCACCCGCAAGCAGCGCGAAGTGGTCATCCGCTACCCCCTCAACGTCGACCTGAGCGGCCAGGACGTGCTGGTGGTGGACGACGTCAACGACAGCGGCGATACGCTGGAAGCCGTCGTCGCCTACCTGCGCGGCTTCTCGCCGCGCGCCCTGAAGACCGCCGTCCTGCATGAGAAGGCCGTCACCCGCTATCAGGCCGACTACGTCGGCAAGCACCTCAAGGCCTGGCGCTGGTACGTCTACCCCTGGGCGGTGGTCGAGGATGTCAGCTCCTTCCTGCGTGCCCTGCAACCCCCGCCCGCCAGTGCGGCGGAAGCCAGCCGGCGGCTGTGGGAGGAGCATCGGGTCAGGGTAGGGGAGGGGGTGCTGCGCGAGGTGATGGGGTTCAGGCCCGGTCAATAGCCGGCATCTGATAGTTCCGTCGTTCTCGCGCAGACCCTCAAGGACATCTAGGCGGGTACCCGGTGCATCGGGCTGACTGCCAAGTCCGGACGCTGGCAATCCAGGTGGCGGCCGCTTCAGGGTGCCCTATAACCATATGACCCTGGAGGCCTTTCACCCCACCCACGGGGGTAAGCCCGATAGATGACGAGGAGCACGCCCATGCCACAGATGATCGAGCAACACCGCGCCTGGCGCCTGTCGGCCTGTCCGCTCAGCGCCGGGGGCGCGGCGGCCTCGGGCGCGGCCCTGGCGCGGCGCGCCTACGCCATGATCCTCGCCGGCGGACGCGGCAGCCGGCTCAGGCATCTGACCGACTGGCGCGCCAAACCGGCCATGCCCTTCGCGGGTTCGCTGCGCATCATCGATTTCCCCCTCAGCAACTGCATCAATTCCGGCGTGCGCCGCATCGGCGTGGCCACCCAGTACATGGCGCATGGACTCATCCATCACATCCAGCGCGGCTGGAATTTCCTCGACGACCAGTTCGACGAGTTCATCGATGTCCTGCCGGCGCAGCAGCACGCCCGCGGCGGCTGCTACCTGGGCACGGCGGACGCAGTGTTCCAGAACATCAACCTGTTGCGCATCAGCGAGCCGGAGCATGTCCTCATCCTGGCGGGCGACCACGTCTACAAGATGGATTACGGCGTGATGCTCGCCGACCACGTGGCCAAGGGTGCCGATGCCAGCGTGGCCTGCGTCGTCGTGCCGCTGGAGCAGGCGAGCGCCTTCGGCGTCCTGGCCGTGGACGCCAACTGGCGCGTGGTCGACTTCCAGGAAAAGCCCGACCGGCCGACGCCGATCCCCGGCTTGCCCGGCCACGCCCTGGCGAGCATGGGCATCTACGCCTTTCGCGCCGGATTCCTCTACGACGTGCTCACCCGCGATCATGCCGACGCGGACTCCGGCCACGATTTCGGCGCCGACGTGCTGCCCGCGCTGGCGCGCGGCGGCACCCTCTACGCCCACTGCTTCAGAGACAGTTGCGTCAACATGGTGGGCGACACGCCCTACTGGCGGGACGTCGGCACGGTGGACGCCTATTGGGAGGCCAACATGGACCTGGTGCAGGTCACCCCCGACCTCAACCTCTACGACGACAACTGGCCCATCCGTACCCATTTGGCGCAATTGCCGCCGGCCAAGTTCGTCTTCAACGACGACGGCTTTCGTGGCCACGCCATGGATTCCATGATCGCCCACGGCTGCATCGTCAGCGGCACCACCATCGAGCGTTCGCTGCTTTCCCTCAAGGTGCGGGTCGGTGAGCGCGGCCTCATCGAGGATTCGGTCATCCTGCCCCAGGTCCAGATTGGCCGCCGCGTCCGCCTGCGCCGCGTCGTCGTGGACAAGCTGTGCGTGCTGCCGGACGACTTCAGTGCCGGCCACGACCTGGAGGCCGACCGCCGCCGCTTCCACGTCACCGCGCGCGGCGTCACCCTGATCACTCCGGAGATGCTCGGGCAGACGGTGCATCAGGCGCGCTGAGCGACGGCAGCAATATCCAGGAACGCGTCATTGCCGTGTTGGCGGGAAGGACGCGCGCGTTCGTTGCAGCGGTATTCCGCGAATTTCAATGTCTTCCACCCGGGAGATGTTCGACAGCGCCAGGAAAACCGCTGAAGAACCCCTTGGCCGCGAAGGGGAGAGCGGTAAGAATGAAGCCAGGCCGGATCGAAGGCCTGTTCTGGTAGAGGTCGAACTTTCGCTCTCGGCGGAAATACAAATGAAAGAGGAGAAGCATGGAACCAACTGCCTACACGGGAAGCACCCGATGGGACCAACTCGAAGTCAACTCCATCCCCCTTGGCCAGCCCTTTAAGTGGCTGGCCAAGGGCTGGCGCGATATCGGCTCGGCGGGGCTCTACAGCCTGCGCTACGGCGCGGCCATCGTGGTGATCAGCGGACTCATCACCTGGCTGGTGTGGAGCACGGACAGCCTGTTCATGCTGCCCTTCCTGGTCGCCGGTTTTTTTATCGTCGCGCCACCTCTGGGCATCGGCCTCTACCTGATGAGCGCCCATCTGGAACGGGGCGAACCCCTCGCGGGCTGCAGCGCCTATCAAGCCTGGAAGCTCAACCAAAGCCAGGTTTCCATGGTCAGCACCGGCTTCACCATCCTCTTGAACATCTGGTTCGTTGCCAACGTCGGGTTGTTCGCGCTGCTCTACGAGGGCAGTTCGCCGTCGTTCGACAACTTTTTCACGAGGGTTTTTCTGTCCGAGGCGGGGTTCAAATTCGCCCTCGCCAGCGTCGCGGTCGGCTTTCTGATCGCCTGGTGTGCCTTCGCCATCAGCGTCATCACCGTGCCCATGCTCGTCGATCGCCAAGTGGATGGCTTTACCGCGATTCGCTACAGCATCAGGTCGGTGCTGGGTAACATGCCCGCCATGATGCTCTGGGCCGGCCTGATCGTAGGCATCGTCGGGCTGGGCATGGCCACCTTCTATCTGGGGTTGGTCATCGCCCTGCCACTTATCGGGCACGCCAGTTGGCATGCCTACCGTGACCTGGTGCCGGCCGGCAGGTAAGGCGGCACGGCCTGCTCACCACCTCGTGCCGATGCCCCACAGCCACCAGGGCTGAGGCGGCGGCCCCCGGTTTACGGCGCAGGGGTTCCGGGTTGGCGGGTTTGCCGCGCCCTTGCAGTGCGTTGCGGCCCAAGGCGATCACGATGCGCATGGATGGGTCTGGAGGAAGGACTCCAGCCGGCCGGCCAGGCCCGGGCTTTCCGTTTCCTCGTAGTCGTAGCGCGCCCGCACCACAGGCTTGCCGGGGGCCAGCAGGCGTTTGAGGTCGATGTGCGAAGCGGAGACGATGGCCTCCACCGGCATGGCATCCAGGGTGGCGCGCAGGTCGCGCAGTTGCGCCTCGGTATAGCCCAGTGCCGGCAGCACGGCGCCGAGCTGCGGATGGCGGGCATAGGCGGCGGCCATCTCCGGCGCCGCCCAGGGGCGCGGGTCGACGATCTCCGCGCCGGCCCGGCGCGCGGCCAGCCAGCCGGCGCCGAAGGCCATGCCGCCGTGGGTGACGGTGGGGCCGTCCTCCACCACCGCCACTCGCTTGCCGGCCACCGCCGCCGGATCGTCCAGACGGGCGGGGGAGGCGGCGCGCAGGAGGTTGGCGCCCGGGTTCAGGCGGCGGACGCTGGCCTGCAGCCGCGTCACGTCGTCGGCTTCGGCGCTGTCGGTCTTGCCGATGATCACCGTGTCGGCCATGCGCAGGGTGGCCTCGCCGGGGTGGAAGCTGTCCTCGTCGCCGGCGCGCAGGGGGTCGACCAGGACGATGTGCCAGTCGGGCCGGAAGAACGGGAAATCGTTGTTGCCGCCTTCCCAGAGGATGAGGTCGTTCTCGGCTTCGGCCAGTGCAAGGATGCGGCTGTAATCGACGCCGGCGTAGACGGTATTGCCGAGGGCCAGGTGGGGCTCGTATTCCTCCCGCTCCTCCAGCGAGCAGCGGGCCGCGTCCAGGTCCGCCTCGTCGGCGAAGCGCTGCACCGCCTCGTCCCCCAGGTTGCCGTAGGGCATGGGGTGGCGCACCACGCCGACGCGCAGGCCCTTTTCCTTGAGCAGGCCGGCCAGATAGCGGCTGGTCTGCGACTTGCCGCAGCCGGTGCGCACGGCGCTGACGGCAATGACCGGCACGCGGGCGCGCAACTGGGTCGCCTGCGGCCCCAGCAGGATAAAATCCGCCCCCGCCGCGAGCGCCCGCGAGGCCAGGTGCATGACGTGCGGGTGGGGCACGTCGCTGTAGGCGAACACGACCTGGTGGACGGCCTCGCGCCGGATCACGGCGTCCAGTGCGGCTTCATCGAGAATGGGGATGCCGTCGGGGTAGAGGGGACCGGCCAGTTCCGGCGGGTAGCGGCGGCCGGCGATGCCGGCGATCTGGGCGGCGGTGAAGGCCACGACTTCCACAGCCGGGTCCCGCCGGTACACCACGTTGAAGTTGTGGAAGTCGCGTCCGGCGGCGCCGAGGATGACGATGCGACGCCGCTCCCTCATGACTGGGGCGGCCCAGCGTCCGGGTCCTTGCCGGCTTTCCCTTCTTCTTCCCCGTTCTCGCCGTTGTGCTGCTTGCCCGCGGCGGCGAAGGCCTGGCGCACGGCGGAAAGTTCGGCGAGCTGGGCGGCGACCAGGAAGTTGACCGTGCCCTCGGGCACCATGCCTTCCTCGCTGGGTTCGCCCGCGGGCATGCCGGTGAGGAGTTCGATGGCCTCGTCGACGCTCTTCACCGCGTGCACCGCGAATTTGCCCTGGGCGCAGGCATCCACCACGTCGGCGCGCAGCATCAGGTGTTTGACGTTGCCGGCGGGGATGATCACCCCCTGCTCGCCGCTGAGGCCGCGCGCCTGGCAGATGTCGAAGAAGCCCTCGATCTTCTCGTTGACCGCGCCGATGGCCTGCACGTCGCCGAACTGGTTGACCGAGCCGGTGACGGCGAAGGACTGCTTCACCGGCAGGCCGGCCAGATCCGAAAGCAGGGCGCAGAGCTCGGCCAGGGAGGCGCTGTCGCCCTCCACCGGGCCGTAGGACTGCTCAAAGACCAGGCTGGCCGAGAGCGACAGGGGCAGGTTGCGGGAATAGCGGGCGCCGAGGAAGGCGGAAAGAATCATCACGCCCTTGGAGTGGATGGCGCCGCCCAGCTCGGCTTCGCGCTCGATGTCGATGACGTTGCCTTCGCCGACGCGGGAGGTGGCGGTAATGCGCACCGGGTGGGCGAACAGGAAGTCGTCGAGGCCGATGACCGCGAGGCCGTTGACCTGGCCGATGCGGCCGTCGCTGACGGCGATGAGCACGGTATCGCGCAGGATTTCCTCATGCAGTCGGCTGCGCAGCCGGTCCACTCGGTGGATCTGGGCGGCAAGGGCGGCCTCGATGTTTTCCAGGCCGATGTGCTCGCGGCCGGCCTTCGCCGCCAGGTGGTCGGCTTCCTGCAACAGGTCGGCCATGTCGCGCCGGCTCACGGTGAGGCGCTCGGCGTCGCCGGCCAGGCGGGCGGCGTGCTCGATCACCCGCGCCACGGCCTCCCGCTCGAGCGGGCGCAGGTTGCCGGCGCGCGCCAGGGTGGCGAGGAACTCGGCGTAGAGGCGGGTGTTGGCCGGGTCGCGCGGCAGCTCGTTCTCGAAGTCCGCGGCGATCTTGAACAGCTCGGCGAAGTCGGGGTCCAGCGCTTTCAGCAGGTAATAGACGTGGCGTTCGCCGATCAGCACCACCTTGACTTCCAGCGGCATCGGCTCGGGTTCCAGGGACTGGGTGCTGACCCAGCCGTAGACCTGGCCGAGGGATTCGATGCGCACCTGGCCGGCGCGCAGGGCGCGCTTCAGGCCTTCCCAGGCGTAGGGCTGGGTGAGCAGCTTGAGGGCGTCCAGCACCAGGTAGCCGCCGTTGGCCCGGTGCAGGGCGCCGGGCTTGACCAGGGTGAAGTTGGTGACGAGGGTGCCGAACTGGGAGATGTGGTCGACCCGGCCCACCAGATTGGGATAGATGGGGTTGTCCTCGTAGATCACCGGTGCCGCGCCGATGCCGGCGTTGTCCACCAGCAGGTTGACCTGATAGCGGCCGACGGTAAGGCTGCCGCTCCACTGCATGGCGGCGGCCTCGCCCTCGACCTTGGCCTGCTCACGCATCTGCTCGCCGCTTTCCACCACGTCGCGCAGCACCTCGTCGAGGAAGGCGAGCACGTCGGCGAGATCGGCGTAGCGGCCCTTCAGTTCCTCGATGAGATGGCCCACCGCCAGGCCCAGGGCGTCGCGGCTGGCCTGCTTGATCTGGGCTTGCAGCTCGCGCCGCCAGCGCGGGAACTGGTGCATCAGCTGCTTGAGCCTGTCGCCGTATTCCTCCATGAGGGCGCCGATGCGGTCCTTGTCCGCCTCGGGCAGTTGCTCGAAGGCGTCCGGCGGCATCGGCTCCTCGTCTTTGATGCCCCGCAGGGTATTCATGGGGGCGAAGGCGAAGCCGTGCGGCGTGCGCAGCAGGGCGATGCCCTGTTCCGAGGAAGCCTGGCCCAGTTCGCGCAGGGCCTGTTCCTCGCGCGCCTTGGCGGCTTCCTGGATGGCCTCAACGCGGGCGCGGTATTCGTCGCTTTCGAAGGCGGCGGCGATGGCCTTGCTGAGTTCCGCGACGAAAGCCCGCATGTCCTCGCGCAACTGTCCGCCGCGCCCGGCGGGCACCCTTAGCAGGCGGGGCTTGTTGGCCTCGGCGAAGTTGTACACGTAGCACCAGTCGCTGGGCACCGCCTCGCCGGAGGCAGTGCCCTCCAGCAGACGGCGCACGGCGCAATGGCGGCCGCTGCCGGGTTCGCCCAGCACGAACAGGTTGTAGCCCGGCCGATGCATCTCGATGCCCAGCCGCACGGCGTCCACCGCCCGCCGCTGGCCGACGATCTCGGTCGTGGCGGTCAACTCGGCGGTGGTCTTGAAGTCGAACTGCTCCGGGTCGCAGCGCCGGTACAGGGCGGAAACGTCCAGGGCTTGGGGGGCGGGCATGCTGCTTCCTTATGAGGTTCGCGGGTGGAGCAGGCGCAAACTACCGATACACCAGCACCGGCACCTTGCAATGCGTCAGTACCTTCTGCGTCTCCGAGCCCAGCAGCAGGGCGCCGATGCCGCGCCGGCCGTGCGAGGCCATGAATATGAGGTCGCAGCCGCCGGCTTCCGCCGCCGCGATGATGCCGGCGTGTGGCGCGTCGGTTTCCGTCGCGCGCGTCGCGCAGGGCACGCCGGCTGCTTCGGCGAGGCCGCGCGTCTCCTCCAGCACGGCGTCCGCGCGCTTACGCATGGCGTCCATGAAGGCCTGATCGACGCGGGGGTCGGCCACCACCATCTCCGCGCCGAGGTAACCGGGGAAGTAGGTGGGTGTGGCGTGGTAGAAGCTGAGTCGCGCCCCGCACAGCCGGGCGAAGCCGATGGCGGCGCGCGCCGCCGTCATGGAAAGCTCGCTGCCGTCGACGGGCACCAGGAAATGTTTGAACATGTTCCGCTCCTTTCCCTGCTTTCACCATAGACGACGCGCCGGCTCCGGCACGCGCCGGGCGACTCCGCGAATCTGGCCAGCCGCCAGGCGTTGAGCCCGTCGCTCCGTATAATCGCGGCTTTTTGCGAGGCGCCCATGTGGTTCAGGAATCTCCAGCTTTACCGCCTACCCGCCGGCTGGGACTTGGATGTCACCGCTCTCGACGCACGACTGTCCGCCCATGCGCTGGCGGGCTGCGGCGCCATGGACATGCAAAGCGTGGGCTGGCTGCCGCCGCGCGATGACGAGCGTTTCGTCTACGTCTCCAACCGCCAGGCGCTGCTCGCCTTCGGCGTCGAGCAGAAACTGCTGCCCGCCGCCGTGGTGAACCAGATGGCGAAGGACCGGGCCGCACAGATCGGCGAACAGGAAGGCCGGCCCGTAGGCCGCCGCGAACTGCGCGAGCTGAAGGAGCGCGTGACGGACGAACTGCTGCCCCGCGCCTTCGTGCGCCGGCGCGCCACCTTCGCCTGGATCGACCCGGTGCATGGCTGGCTGGCGGTGGACGCGGCGGCAAAGACCAAGGCGGAAGAGGTGATGGGCCAGCTCATCCAGTCGGTCGACGAACTGCCGGCCCGCCTGCTGAAGACGAACCTGTCCCCCGGTGCCGCCATGACCGCCTGGCTGGAAACCGGCGAAGCCCCCGCCGGCTTCACCCTCGACCGCGACCTGGAACTGCGCGCCCCCGGCGACGAACGCGCCACCGTGCGCTACGTGCGCCACCACCTGGAAGGCGACGAGATCCGCGCCCACATCGCCGAGGGCAAGCAGGCCACGCGTCTGGCCATGACCTGGAACGAGCGGATTTCATTTGTGCTCACCGAGGACCTGCAGATCAAGCGCCTGGCCTTTCTGGACATCCTCAAGGAGGAAAGCGAGGGCCAGGCGGAGACCGACGAGGAACGCTTCGAGATCGACTTTGCGCTCATGAGCGGGGAACTGGCGAAGCTGCTGGAGGCGCTGGTGGAGGCGCTGGGCGGGGAGATGCCGGCGGCGTCCTGAACCATGCCGCCGAGTGATGTCCTCCACGCAAGGTAGATTGCGTGGATTATGGAGTCATGGGTTTAGCCAGCCTGGTCAATTCCGCCCAAGTAGCACCGCTCGACTGAATCAGTGTCCGTTCATTCGTGCTAACAGCACTACCATGGATACCCTCCTGCCAATATGGACCGGAGCAGGATCAGTTGATACAGCCCATGAAGCCGGTAGCGTGAGCAAGTTCACCGGCGCATGGGTGTCGAGGCCATGCATACCCCCCGACAACCCCAGCCTATTGATCCCCCCCGCTCTCACTCCTCCCTGCGCAACTGCGGGAACAGGATCACGTCGCGGATGCTGGGGGAGTCGGTGAGCAGCATGATCAGGCGGTCGATGCCGATGCCTTCGCCGGCGGTGGGCGGCAGGCCGTGTTCGAGGGCGCGGATGTAGTCCTTGTCCTTGAACATGGCTTCCTCGTCGCCGGCTTCCTTGGCGGCCACTTGGGCGTCGAAGCGGGCTTCCTGGTCTTCCGGGTCGTTCAGTTCGGAGAAGCCGTTGGCGATCTCGCGGCCCACCATGAACAGCTCGAAGCGGTCGGTGACTTCCGGGTTCTGGTCGTTGCGCCGGGCCAGGGGGGAGGTCTCGGCCGGGTAGTCGATGATGAAGGTGGGCTGGATCAGCAGGTGTTCGGTGGTTTCCTCGAACAGGGTCAGTTGCAGGCCGCCGAGGCCGTCCTTGGGGCGGTAGGCGATCTGGCGGCGCTTGAGTTCGGCCAGCACGAAGTCCTGGTCGTGCAGGGGCGCGTCGCGCAGTTCCGGATGGTAGTGGCGCACGGCGTCGAGTGCGGTCATGCGCGCGAAGGGGGCGGAGAGGTCGATCTGGTGGCCCTGGTAGGGCACGTGGGTGGTGCCCAGCACCTTTTGCGCGATCTCGCGGAACATGGCCTCGGTGAAATCCATGAGGTAGCGGTAATCCCGGTAGGCCTCGTAGAACTCCACCATGGTGAATTCCGGGTTGTGGCGCGTGGAGATGCCTTCGTTGCGGAAGTTGCGGTTGATCTCGAAGACTTTTTCCAGACCGCCCACCACCAGGCGCTTGAGGTACAGCTCCGGCGCGATGCGCAGGAACAGTTGCATGTCGAGGGCGTTGTGGTGGGTGACGAAGGGCTTGGCGTTCGCGCCGCCGGGGATGGGGTGCATCATCGGCGTTTCCACTTCCAGGTAACCGTGGCGCACGAAGAATTCGCGCATGGCCTGGATGACCTGGGAGCGGACGATGAAGGTGCGCCGGGAAGCCTCGTTGGTGATGAGGTCCAGGTAGCGCTGCCGGTATTTCTGCTCCTGGTCGGTGAGGCCGTGGAATTTCTCCGGCAGCGGACGCAGGGCCTTGGTGAGCAGGCGCACCGAGCTGCACTGGATGGTCAGCTCGTTGGTCTTGGTGCGGAACAGGGTGCCGGTGACACCCAGGATGTCGCCCAGGTCCATGCGCTTGAAGGCGTCGTAGGCTTCCTCGCCCACGGCTTCCCTGGCCACGTAGATCTGCATGCGCCCGCTCATGTCCTGCAAAGTCGCGAAGCTGGCCTTGCCCATCACCCGCTTGAGCATCATGCGGCCGGCCAGTTGCACGGAGACGGGGGCGGTTTCCAGTTCTTCCTTCGTGACTTCGCCATGCGCGGCGTGCAGTTCGCCGGCGTAATCCTTGCGCTCGAAATCGTTGGGGAAGGCGATGCCCTGCTGGCGGATGCCGGCGAGCTTCTCGCGCCGCTCGGCGATGATCTGGTTCTCGTCCTGTTGAGGCGCGCTGGTTTCGGTGTTCATGGCGTTGTTCGTGTTATGGGTGGTGGAGTTCAGACGCCCTGCTTCAGGGACGCCTCGATGAAGCCGTCCAGGTCGCCGTCCAGCACGGCCTGGGTGTTGCCGACCTCGTAATTGGTGCGCAGGTCCTTGATGCGCGACTGGTCCAGCACGTAGCTGCGGATCTGGTGGCCCCAGCCGATGTCGGTCTTGGCATCCTCCAGTTGCTGCTGGGCGGCCTGGCGCTTGCGCAGTTCGGCTTCGTACAGCCGGGCTTTCAGCATGGCCATGGCCTCGGCCTTGTTGCGGTGCTGCGAACGGTCGTTCTGGCACTGCACGACGATGTTGGTGGGCAGGTGGGTGATGCGCACCGCCGAGTCGGTCTTGTTGATGTGCTGGCCACCGGCGCCGGAGGCGCGGTAGGTGTCGATGCGCAGGTCGGCGGGGTTGATCTCCACCTCGATGGAATCGTCCACTTCCGGATAGACGAAGACGCTGGCGAAGGAGGTGTGGCGGCGGGCGTTGGAGTCGAAGGGTGACTTGCGCACCAGGCGGTGCACGCCGGTTTCCGTGCGCAGATACCCATACGCATACTCGCCGGAAATCTTCAGGGCGGCGGACTTCAGGCCCGCGACCTCGCCTTCCGATTCCTCCAGCACCTCCACCTTGAAACCGCGCCGCTCGCCGTAGCGCACGTACATGCGCGCCAGCATGCCGGCCCAGTCCTGCGCCTCGGTGCCGCCGGAGCCGGCCTGGATGTCGACGAAGCAGTTGGCGCCGTCCAGCTCGCCGGAGAACATGCGGCGGAACTCCATGTCCGCCACCCGCTTCTCCAGCTCCGCCACGTCGGCCTCGACGGAGACCAGGGTGGCGTCGTCGTCCTCCATCCTGGCGAGTTCGAAGAGCTCGCGGTGGTCGGCGAGATCCCGGCCGATGCCGTCCAGGTTGAGCACCACGCCTTCCAGTTCCTTGCGCTCGCGGCCCAGGTCCTGGGCGCGCTTGGCGTCGTTCCAGACGCCCGGGTCTTCCAGCAGGCCGGCTACTTCCTGCAAACGGTCGCGTTTGCCAGGGTAGTCAAAGATACCCCCGAAGTTCGTCGGCGCGGCGCGCCAGGTCGTTCAGGGTGGTTTCGATGAGGTTGAGGCGTTCGGCTTCCACGGCGGTATTCCAGAAAAAAACAAGGCGCGGATTATACCCGCGCCCGGTCCGGCCGCCCCGTCGCCAACCAGTCGGTGGCGGGGCGGCGCTGTGAAGGTCCGAGGCGGACCCTATTCCACCCGCACCTCGATGCGCCGGGGCTGGGCGTGCGCGGCCTTGGGAATGCGCAGCTTGAGCACGCCGTGGGTGAACTCGGCGCCCACCTTTTCGCTGTCCAGTTCCTTGGACAGGGTAAACACGCGCCGGTAGCGGGGCAGGCTGACCTCGGCGTGGCTGGCTTCCATGCCTTCGGGGATGTCCAGGGCCACTTCGCCCTCGATGGTCAGGGTATCCGCCTCCACGTGCAGGCTCAGCTTGTCCTTGGGCACACCGGGCAGGTCGGCGTAGAGGGTGATGCCGTTGGCGTCCTCGATGACGTCCACCGGCGGCATCAGGGTGGGCTCGGGGGTTTGCGTGTCGCGGGTCTGTTCACTCATGGTCGGGCTCCTCAACCGATGCTGATGCGCCGGGGCTGGGCGGCGGCGCGGCGCTGGATGCTGATGTGCAGCACGCCGTCGCGGTATTTCGCGCTGACGGCGTTGGCGTCCACGTCTTCGGGCAGGGTCACCACGCGGCGGAAGCGGCCGGCGAAGCGCTCGTCGATGTGCACCGAGGCCTTCTCCGGAACCGCCTCGGCCTTGCGTTCGCCGGCGATGGTGAGCACGCCCTTTTCCAGTTGCACGTCGATGCTGGCCGGATCGACGCCGGGGGCGAAGGCGTAGATTTCCACCGACTTGGCGGTACCGCCCACGTTCATGGCCGGGAAGCCGCCGCGGGCGACGCCGCGGATGCTGGGGGAGAGTTCGTAGGACTGCTGCATCTCGCGTTGCAGGCGGTCGAGTTCCGCGAAGAGGTCGCGGGGAAACAGGGAGCGGTACATCATGGTTCCTCCATTTCGGGTTGCGAAGGCGCCGGACGTCGGCGCCGCTGCTTCCGATTTAGGGATGGATTCGCCGGCTTCAAGACCTTGATGAATCCAAGGGTGGCCTTCACTTACCTGCTGATCCGGCCAGGCGAAGTGTGAAGTTGGGGTCATACCGGCGCAGGCCGGTATCCAGTGCCCTACCCGATACCGCCGCGCTGGACCCCGGCCTGCGCCGGGGTGACGATAGGATATGTTCCGGACGCATCGATAAGCTGAAAATTGGCTTGTGCAACCAGTTCAAGGGAACGCCATGCAATTCAAGGATTACTACCAGACCCTGGGAGTGGGCAGGGAGGCGACGGCGGAGGAGATCAAGAAGGCCTTCCGCAAGCTCGCCCGCAAGTACCACCCGGATGTCTCCAAGGAGGCGGACGCCGAGCTGCGCATGAAGGAGGTCAACGAGGCCCACGCCGTGCTCTCCGACCCGGAGAAGCGCGCCGCCTACGACCAGCTCGGTGCCCATTACCGGCCCGGCCAGGAATTCCGGCCACCGCCGGACTGGGATGCCGGATTCGAATTCTCCGGCGGCGGTTTCCGGCCGGGCGAGGCCGCCGACTTCAGCGACTTCTTTTCCGAGCTGTTCGGCCGCATGGGCGCGCGCGACGCCGGCTTCCGGCCCGGCGGGCAAGGATTCCGCGGCGCCGGCGAGGATCATCACGCCAAGGTGCTGCTCGACATCGAGGACGCCTTCCGCGGCGCCACCCGGCAGATCAGCCTGCGCGTGCCGCAGGTCGACGCCCAGGGCCGCGCGCATCTGGCCACCCGCACCCTCAACGTGCGCATTCCCAAAGGCGTGCGCGAGGGCCAGGTCATCCGCCTGGCCGGGCAGGGCGCGCCGGGCCTGGGCGGCGGCGCGGCCGGCGATCTGCTGCTGGAGGTGCGTTTCCGGCCGCACGAGCGTCTGCGCGCCGAGGGCCGCGATCTGCATCTGGCCCTGCCGGTGGCGCCCTGGGAGGCGGCGCTGGGCGCCGTGGTGGCGGTCGAGTTGCCGGACGGCGCGGTCAAGGTGCGCATCCCCGAGGGCGCCCAGAGCGGCCGCCAGTTGCGCGTGCGTGGCAAGGGCCTGCCCGGCGATCCGCCCGGCGACCTGCTGCTGGACCTGCGTGTCGTCCTGCCGCCGGCCGACACGCCGCGCGCCCGCGAACTCTATGAAACCATGGCGAGGGAACTCGCCTTCGATGCGCGGAGGGCCTGAGTCATGCCTGAACGCGAAGACGACATCCTGCTGGGCAGCCTGATGGAGGAGACCTGGTTGACTCTGGATCAGGTCGCCGCCGCCTGTCCCGTCGAGCCCGCCTGGCTGCTCGCCCACATCGAGTCGGGCCTGTTCCCGCACGCCGAGAGCGTCGCCGGCGTCTGGCGCTTCTCCGGTCCCGCCCTGCAGCGCGCCCGCCGCATGCGTCAACTGGAACGCGATTTCGACGCGGTTCCGGAACTCGCCGCGCTGGTGGCGGACTTGCTGGAAGAAATGGACGAACTCCGCGTCCGCTTGCGTTGCGCCGGGTTGGAATAGGCGGAGCCGAAGGGTGCATGGCGGCGGCTGCCGGCCTGTACCTTTCACCCACCGCTAGAAACGCAAGAAGCGCGTGGCCGCTTGTTGGAACTCCGTTGTCTCCGGAAAAATCATCTCCCCATTTGCATAGCCGAACACTCCACTTACCGCCATGAAACGACTAATCCTGCTCCTCCCCCTGTTCCTGCTGCCAGCGCCGGTTCCGGCCGGCGACCCCGCCGTCGACAGCCTGCGCCAGACCGGCAAGGCGTTCTCCTCGGTGGCGAAGAAGGTGGCGCCGGCGGTGGTCTTCATCCAGGTGGAGGAGAAGGGCGATGGCGAGGGGATGGCGGAACGGGAGGGCTGGCCGTTCCACGATGATCTGTTCCGCCGCTTCTTCGGTGACGATTTCCCCGGCCTGTCGCGGCCCGCGCCAAGACAGAAGCGGCGCGCCATCGGCCAGGGCTCGGGCTTCGTCTTCGCGCACGGCGAGGCCGGCGCCTACGTGCTCACCAACCATCACGTGATCGAAAAAGCCCGCCGCATCCGCGTGCGCTTCCAGGACGGGCGCGAGTTCGTCGCCCGCCTGAAGGGGGCGGACGCGAAATCCGACGTGGCGGTGCTGGAAATCCCCGCGCGCGACCTGCCGGCGCTGAAGTGGGCCGATTCGGCGGCCCTAGATGTGGGCGAATGGGTGGTGGCCCTGGGCAATCCCTTCGGCCTTTCGCACACCCTGACCACCGGTGTGGTCAGCGCCAAGGGCCGCACCAGTCTTGGCATCAACGACTACGAGGATTTCATCCAGACCGACGCCGCCATCAATCCCGGCAACTCGGGCGGCCCCCTGCTCAACCTGGACGGCGAGGTGGTGGGCGTCAACACCGCCATCTTCAGCCGCAGCGGCGGCTACATGGGGGTGGGCTTCGCCATCCCGAGCAACCTGGCGCGCGCCATCGCCGAGCAACTGGTGCGTGACGGCAAGGTGGTGCGCGGCTACATCGGCCTCGGCGTGCAGCCGCTGACTCCCGACCTGGCCGAGGCGCTGAACCTGCGTGACACCCGCGGCGTGCTGGTGAGCCGCGTCAACCCCGATTCGCCTGCCGAGCGCGCCGGCATCCGCGCCGGCGACGTCCTCCTCAGCATGGACGGCGCGCCGCTGCAGGACGGCGGCCACTACCGCAACCGGGCCGCCCAGGCGAAACCCGGCAGCCAGGTCGGCATCGGCCTCCTGCGCGAGGGCCGGCGCATGGAAATCCCGGTGACCGTAGCCCGACTGGAAGAGGACGACCCGCCCGGCGCCGTATCCGCCGCGCGGCTGGGCCTGGCCGTGCGCGCGGCTTCGGCGGAGGAACTGCGCCGCCTGGGGGTTGCCCGCGCGGTGGTGGTGGTGAGCGTGGAACCCGGCTCGCTCGCCGCCATGGCCGGCATCGCGCCCGGCACCGCCATCCTGGAGGCAAACCGCCGTGCCGTCGGCAGCCCCGCCGAATTCGCCGCCGTGGTCGGCGAGGCCGAGGATGGCGTGCTGCTGCGCCTCGTCGACAAGGGACGCACGAGACAGGTCAGCCTGCGCTGGCGCTGAGCGCTAGCCGCGACAATTTGTCGCGGGGGCCGCCGCGGCCGCGGCGCTAACATGGCTGCACAAGTCAATCGCCGGGCCGCCCCAAGATTGACTTGGCCCCCACGGGGGGCGGCTCGGGTAGTTTTACCGAGCCGGGGGCACATTTAACCGCGCGGTGGCAGTTCCACCGGCGGATCTCGAATCGCGGTGGTTTGCATGGCCCTGTTCCCCGCGCGCCGGGGTTCCGGCCTGGCGGCCTGGCTGCTGGCGGGAAGTCTGGCGTGCCTGTTGCTGGTTCTGGCGGACGCCTCCCGCATGGCGGAAGAGCGTGCGCGCGAGCGCGCGCAAGGCCGCGCCCTGGTTGCTCGCGTCGGCCTTACCGATCTGGCCCTGTTCAACGAGGCGCGTTACACCCGCCACCTGAGCCAGGCCGATCAGCACGCCGCCTTCCAGGATCACCCCGGCGCCCTGGAGCATTTCCCGGCCGGTTCCCTCGCCGGGCCAGCCCGCCCTTCGCCATGAACACCTGGATCGAACGGCAACGCGGCCTCATCGACACCACCGTGGCCAACCTGCGCCGGCGCAAGGCGCGCAATCTGGGCCTGTTGCTGGCCTACGTCCTGCTGGTGTTTCTGCTTGCTTCGGTGGTGTTGTTCGGCGACGGCATGCGGCGCGAGGCGCGCCTGTTGCTGGAAGAGGCCCCCGAACTGGTGGTGCAGCGGCTGACCGCCGGGCGGCACGACCTGATGCCCGCGCAATGGCTGGAGCGCATCGCCGACCTGCGCGGGGTCGCCGCGGTCGAGGGCCGCCTGTGGGGCTATCACCATGACGCGGCGGTCGGCGCCAACCTGACGCTGCAGGTACCGAGGGAGGCCGCGCCGGCCGCCGGCCGCGTGCATCTTGGCGCCACGCTGGCGCGCCTGCGCGGGCTGGCACCGGGCGACGTGCTGTCGCTGCGCGACCATGCCGGGCAGCCCCATGCCTTCGTCGTCGAAGCCCTGCTGGACAGCCGTTCCGAACTGGTGTCGGCGGATCTGGTGTTGCTCGGCGAGGCGGATTTCCGGGCTTTCTTCGGCATCGCGGCCGGCCTTTATACCGATGCCGCGCTGCGCGTGGTCAACCCGCTGGAGACCCGCACGGTGGCGGAGAAGGTGCTGGCGCGCCTACCCGCCACGCGCGTGATCAGCCGCGAGGAGATGCGGCGCACCTACGATGCGGTGTTCAACTGGCGCCAGGGCCTGCCGCTCATGGTCCTGTCCGTGTTGCTGGCGGCCTTCGCCCTGCTGGCCTGGGACAAGGCTTCCGGTCTGAGCGCCGAGGAGCGGCGCGAAATCGGCATCCTCAAGGCGCTCGGCTGGGACAGCGGCGACGTGCTGGCCATGAAGCTGTGGGAGGGCGCGCTCCTCTCGCTGCTGGCCTTCCTGCTCGGCTACACCCTGGCCTGGCTGCACGTCTACTACGCCGGCGCGCCGCTGTTCGAGCCGGTGCTGAAGGGCTGGTCGGTGTTGTATCCGCATTTCGCGCTGGCGCCCGAGGTGGACATCAGCCGCATCGTCAGCCTGGCCTTGCTCACTGTGCTGCCCTATGTGGCCGCGACCCTGGTGCCGGTGTGGCGGGCGGCGACGCTGGACCCCGACGAGGTGATGCGGGAATGAAGCGCAATCCACGTTCAATGCTCGCGGCCCGCCTTTGCGTGCATGCGCGCAGGCAAGACATGGCGGCGCGATGATCGAACTGGTCGGCGTCGGCAAGACTTTCAACCCCGGCCGGGACAACGAGTTCCACGCCGTGCGCGAGGTGAGCCTGAGCATCGAGGCCGGGCGGGTCACCGCCCTGCGCGGCCCCAGTGGTTCCGGCAAGACCACGCTGCTCGGCCTCATCGGCGGCCTGACCCGGCCCAGCGTGGGCCGTTTGCGCCTGCACGGGCGCGACATCTCCGCCCTGCCAGAGCGCTTCCTCACCGCGCTGCGGCGCGACACCTTCGGCTTCGTCTTCCAGCAGTTCCAGCTGATCCGCGATCTCTCCGTGCTGGACAACGTCATGCTGCCGGCCGTGCCCACAGGCCGCCCGCATGCCGACATCCGCGCGCGCGCGCTGCGGCTGCTCGACGAGGTGGGCCTCGGCCGGCGCGCAGCGGCGCGGGTGCAATGGCTGTCCGGCGGCGAGGCGCAGCGCGCCGCCATCGCCCGTGCCCTGATCAACGATCCGCCGGTGATCCTCGCCGATGAACCCACCGCCCACCTGGACAGCGCACTGTCCCGGCAGATCCTGGAGATTCTCGCCGAGTTGCGCCGGTGTGGCCGCACCCTGGTCATCGCCAGCCACGATCCACTGGTGTTCGAGATGGATCTGGTGGAGCGCGTGGTCGACCTGCGCGACGGCAGGGTGCTGGCGTGATCTTCCAGCCCGCCGCCCTGGCCCTGGCCCTGCTGTTGGCCTCCAGCCTGAACGCCCTGGGGCTGGCGGTGGCCGGGCTGTTTGCACTGCGCATGCTGCGGCACTGGCATCCCGACATCGGCAGCGAGGCGCAGATCGCCCTGGAGCGGCGCACGCATCTGGTCTCCACCCTGGTCGTCCTGTCGCTGTTGCTGAGTCTGCCCATGCTGGCCTTGTTCACGCATACGGCGGACGCCATGGCGCCCTTCTTCGCCGGCGCCATGTGTGCGGTCGGCAGCCTGAAGGCGAACGCCTGGGGCCTGCCGGCCCTGGCGGTGATGCTGGTCGGTTTTTTTCTGGCGGCCGCCTGGCTGGTGCTGCACCGTCTGGACACGCGCGGCTGGGACCAGCCCCTGCTGCTCGCCAAGTACCGCCTGCTCCTGCTGCTGGCGCCGCTGGCCCTGGCGCAGGCCGCGCTGCTGTGGCTGTATTTCGGCGGTCTCAAGGCGGAGGTCATCACCTCCTGCTGCGGCAGCCTGTTCGGCCCCGCGGCGACGGGCACCCTGGCGGAACTCTCCGCCCTGCCCGAGGCCATCGCCCGGCCGCTGTTCTTCCTAACGCTGGCGCTGACCCTCGCGGCCGGCGCCACCTTGCTCGTCCGGGGACGCCTGGGCCGCGCCTTCGGCGTGCTGGCGGGGCTCAACTTCGTGGTCGCGCTGGCCGCCATCGTCGCCTTCATCGCCCCCCATATCTATGAGCAGCCGCATCATCACTGCCCCTTCTGCCTGTTGCAGGCCGAGCACGGCTACGCCGGCTGGCTGCTCTATCCACTGCTGTTCCTGGGCACGGCGGCGGGCCTGGGCGCCGGCCTGGCCGCCGGCGTGCGCGCGCAAAGCCTGCACAACGAGGCCCCCCGGCTGGCGGCGGCGCTGGCCCGCATCGCCGTCGCCGCCCTGGCCTCGTTCGGCGCGGCGGTGAGTTTCTACCTCTGGCGCTCGAATCTGGTGATGTGATGGCAATGCACCTGCCCGCTCCGGCTCGGCCATTTTTCCCTCTTCGAAAGAAGGGCAGGGGGGATCGGACCTGGTGTGAATGCCTCCGCGCGCCGGGGAATCCCCCCCGGCCCCCCTTTTACAAAGGGGGGAGAAACCTGTGGATCGTGCTGTTGAGCTTTGTTCTGGTGGCCTGCGGCGAGGAGCCGAGGCCGCCGGCTACCGGCGAGCTGGCGCCATCCTTCACGGCATCGCGGCTGGACGGGTCGGTGACGCGGGTGCCCGAGGACTACGCCGGCCGTGTCGTGGCCCTGCGCTTCTGGGCGGACTGGTGTCCCTACTGCCGCGAGGAGATGGCGGCGCTGGCGCCGGTGCAGGCACGCCTGCGCGACCGGGGACTGACTATTCTCGCCGTCAATGTGGCCCAGGACGCGGACACCGTGGCGCGCTTCGCGCGCGGTCTGGACATCGACTACCCCATCCTGCTCGATGCGGATGGCGCCGTCGCCCGCGGCTATGGCGTGCGGGCGCTGCCGGTCACCTATCTGCTGGACCGGCAAGGCCGGGTGCGCGGCAAGATCGTCGGCGAGGCCACGGCGGCGGTGTTCGAGGCCAGGGTGCAGGAGTTGCTGCATGCACCCTGAGATGACCCTGGCCCTGGCTTTTCTTGCCGGCCTGGGCGGAGCCGGGCACTGCTGGGCCATGTGCGGCGGCCTGGTGGGCGCCGCCTTTCTCTGTTCGGCTTGCCGCGCCTGCGCGCCGGGCCTGGCCGCGCACGCCGGCTATCACCTCGGCCGCGTGCTGGCGTACACGCTGCTGGGCGCCCTGGCGGCGGCCATCGGCCAGGCCATCGTCCTTGCCGGCGGCGTCGGCCGGGCGCAGGGCGCGCTCTACGTGGCGGCGGGCATCCTGGTGGTGCTGGCCGGGTTGTGGGTCGCCGGCGCCGCCGATCTCTTCCGGCGCCGGCGCACGGCGGTCGGCGCGCCGCCGATCGTCAGCAGCCCGAGGTGGCGCAAGGCCTGGCCCGCAGCCGGCTTCTTCAACGGCCTGATGCCCTGCGCCCTGGTCTTTTCGCTCACCGCGCAGGCCGCCACGGCGCCCTCCGTGGTCCAGGGCGCGGCCTGGCTGCTGGCCTTCGGGCTGGGCACGCTGCCGGCCATGGCACTCGCCGGCGCCCTGGCGGGCTGGCTGGGGCGGCAATCCCTGATCTGGTTGCGCCGCCTGGCCGGACTGCTGGTGGTGGCGTTGGGCGTACAGACCATCTGGGCGGGCGCCCGATTTTTCCATGTCATGCTGCACCTTTGAGCGGCATGTTATTTCTTACTTCAAGGAGAGCACCATGCAACGACGCGACCTCTTCAAACTCCCCCTTATCGCCTCCGCCGCCTTGTTGGCGGGGCCCGCCCGCGCGGCGGCGAAGTGCGAGACCGACGGCACGCCGAACCAGTTCATTCCGAAGACGCCCAAGGATCCGGAGCCTCTGCTCGACGAACTGAAGAAGTATCCCAAGTGCCCCTACTGCGGCATGGACCGCACCCAGTTCCACCATGCCCGACACCTGGTGCAGTACGCCGATGACCTGGTGGACGGCACCTGCTCCATCCATTGCCTGGCGATTTCCCTGGCCATCAACCTGGACCGCGAGCCCAAGGCCATCTTCGCGCCGGACAACGCCAGCCCGGCGGCGGTGAAGCCCCTGGTCAGCGTCGACCAGGCCACCTATCTCATTGGCGGCGACCTGCCCGGGGTGATGACCAAGCGCGGCAAGACCTCCTACGCCAGCGCCGAGGCGGCGACGGCGGCGCGGGCGAAGCACGGCGGCGAACTGGGTGACTTCGGCGCGGCGCTGGCGGCGAGCTACGCCGACATGGCCGCGGACACCATGATGATCCGCAGGAAGCGCGAGGAGCGGCGCCGGCACATGATGAAGAAGTCCGGCTGATGCGCGGCTTCCTCGTCGCCTGCCTGCTCGCCCTGGCCCTGCCGGTCGGGGCACTGGGTTCTCCCGAGCCGAAACCCCGCGATCTGTGCCCGGTGTGCGGCATGGTGGTGTCCAAGTACCCGGCCTGGATAGCCAGCGTCGTCTATAAGGACGGCCACGCGCACCACTTCGACGGCGCCAAGGATCTGTTCAAGTACCTGTTCGACGTGCAGCGCTATGCGCGCGGCCATCGCCGGGAAGACATCGCGCGCATCGGCGTCACCGAGTATTACGGCCTAAAGCGCGTCGACGCGCGCCAGGCCTGGTACGTCATCGGCTCCGACGTGCTGGGCCCCATGGGGCATGAACTGATTCCCCTGGCCAGCCGCGAGGATGCGGAGGAGTTCCTGCGCGATCACCGCGGCCGCCGCATCCTGCGCTTCGACGAGGTGACGCGGGATCTGCCCGGCCGCCTGGACGCGGGCAGGTTCTAGCGAGATCCTCAGCCCACCGGCGCGGTATCGCGGAAGGCCGGCCGCTGCATGAGGCGGTCGTAGAGCTCGGACAGGTTGGGGTGGTCGCGGCGCCAGTCGATATCGGGAAAACGGAAGTCCAGGTAGCCCAGGGCGCAACCGACGGCGATGTCGGCTAAACCGAAGAACTCGCCGGTGCACCAGGGCTGCGGGCCGAGATCCTCGCTCATGGCCTTGAGGCCGGCACGCACCTTGCCGAGCTGGCGGCGGATCCAGTCCGGGTCCTGGCGTTCGAGGGCCCGCTTCTTTTCCACGACGATGAGGGCGGCGGCATCGCAGATGCCGTCGGCCAGGGCTTCCCAGCGCTTGACGGTGATGCGCGGGCGCGCGTCCTTGGGCAGCAGGTGCCCGACCGGGCTGACGTTTTCCAGATATTCGACGATGACGCGCGAATCGAACAGCGACTTGCCGTCCTCCATCACCCAGACCGGCACTTTGCCCAGCGGGTTGAACTCGGGCACGTGGCTGTCGGCCTCCCAGGGGATGTCGACGACGAAGTCGTACTCGATGAATTTCTCCGCCGCGACGATGCGCACCTTGCGCACGAAGGGGCTGGTCAGGGAGCCGATCAGCTTCATTTTCTGGGAAGGGGCGGGTTTGTGGTTCTTGGTGGCCATGCTGCGTTACAAGGGTTGGTTGAAGCGGGAATGGGCTAGGCGACCACGGCCTGCGCATGCGGCCAGGCGGCGTCGAAGCGGCGCAGGATTTCCTCGCGGCCGAGCAGCGCCAGGATCTGGTCGATGGCGGGGGTCTGCGCCGTGCCGAACAGGATCAGGCGCAGGGGCATGCCGATCTGGCCCATCTTCAGGCCGTGCGCGGTGGCGGTGTCTTTCAGCAGTTGGCTCAGGGCCGGCGCCTCCCAGGCCACCTCGGTCAAGCTGGCGCGCAGTTGCGCAAAGGCGGGAAGGGCGGTTTGCGGCAGCTTGGCGCGCAATTCGTCCACCGCCGCCAGAGCCTGGCGGAAGTAGATGTGCAGGCCGTCGGCCAGTTCCTCGACGGTGTTCACCCGCTCCTTCACCAGGCCGATGAGGCCGGGCAACTCGGCGCGTCCCTTGGTATCGATGCCCTGGGCTTGCAGGAAGGGCTGCACCAGTTCGGCCAGGCGGGCGTTGTCGGCTTCCTTGAGATATTGCTGGTTGAGCCAGGACAGCTTGGAGGCGTCGAAGCGGGCGGCGGAATGGCTGACGTGGCCGACGTCGAACCATTCGACGAACTGCTTCAGGTCGAACTTCTCGTCGTCGCCGTGGCTCCAGCCCAGGCGGGCCAGATAGTTGAGCAGGGCCTCGGGCAGGTAGCCCTCGTCCCGGTATTGCAGCACCGAAACGGCGCCGTGGCGCTTGGACAGACGCTCGCCGTCCTGGCCGAGGATCATGGGCACGTGCGCGTAGGTGGGGATGGGGGCGCCCAGGGCCAGGAGGATGTTGATCTGGCGCGGCGTGTTGTTGACGTGGTCGTCGCCGCGGATGACGTGGGTGATGCCCATGTCCCAGTCGTCCACCACGACGCCGAAGTTGTAGGTGGGCACGCCGTCGCCGCGCACGATGACGAGGTCGTCCAGCTCCGCGTTGGCGACGGTGATGGGGCCCTTGATCATGTCGTGGAAGGTGACCTCGCCCTCGCGCGGGGTCTTGAAGCGGATCACCGGGGTGACGCCCGCCGGGGGCGGCGGCAGCGTCTTGCCCGCTTCCGGCCGCCAGCGCCCGTCGTAGCGGGGCTTCTCGCCGCGCGCCTTCTGCGCCTCGCGCATGGCCTCCAGCTCGTCCTTGCTGGCGTAGCAGTAGTAGGCGTGGCCTTCTTCCAGCATCTGGTCCACCACCGCCTTGTAACGCTGCATGCGTTGCATCTGGTAGTAGGGTCCCTCGTCCCAGTCGATGCCCAGCCAGGCCATGCCGTCCAGGATGGCCTGCACCGAGGCCTGGGTGGAGCGTTCCAGATCGGTGTCCTCGATGCGCAGGACGAAGGTGCCGCCCATCTTGCGGGCGTAGGCCCAGGAGAACAGCGCCGTGCGGGCGCCGCCGATGTGCAGGTAGCCGGTGGGCGAGGGGGCGAAACGGGTACGGACCATGAAGCGATGCGTCGACGGAAAGAACGCAATTCTAATGGATGGCCGCTGCCCGCCCGCCATGCGCGCGCACAGAAAAAGACTTTGACCGGGAGGTGCGGCCTCATTAGAATCCGCCGCCTCGGGTTGGGCCGCGCGGCGCGCGGTCCGAATCCGCGGGCAGTTAGCTCAGCGGTAGAGCACCGCCTTCACACGGCGGGGGCCACTGGTTCGATCCCAGTACTGCCCACCAACCATCCAAGCCGGCCTTGCGCCGGCTTTTGTTATTCCGAGTGGAGGCGGCCATCGCCGCGCGTTTCGATCTGCTGATCTTCGACTGGGACGGAACCCTGATGGATTCCGCCGGGGAGATCGTCGCCTGCATCCAGGCCGCCAGTCGCGACATGGGTCTGCCCGCGCCGAGCCGGGAGGAAGCCAGCCACATCATCGGCCTGGGCCTGCGCCAGGCCCTGCTCACGCTGTTCCCGGACCTGCCCGAGGAACGGCATGAGCCCCTCGCCGACCATTATCGGCGGCATTACCTGGGCCGGGACGCCGAGATTCCCCTGTTCGAGGGCGCCCGCGAACTGGTGGCGGACCTGCGCGCGCGCGGCCATCTGCTGGCGGTGGCCACCGGCAAGGCGCGGCGCGGTCTCGACCGCGCCTTCGGGCATACCGGCCTGGGGCCTTTCTTCCACGCCTCGCGCACCGCCGACGAAACCTTCTCCAAGCCGCATCCGGCGATGATCGAGGAGTTGCTCGATGAACTCATGGTGGCGCCGGAGCGGGCGCTGATGATCGGCGACACCAGCCACGACTTGGAAATGGCGCGCAACGCCGGCGTCGCCTCGCTGGCCGCCGCCTATGGCGCGCATCCCGCCGAGGGGCTGGCCGAGCACGGCGCCCTGGCCCTCTGCCACAGCTTCGCCGAACTGGCGGAATGGCTGCGCAACAACGCCTGATCTGCGCCAGCACCGACCTGAGCGAGGCCGGCCGCGCGGTACGTTTCGAACTGCGCCGCAGCGAGGGCGTGGTACCGGCCTTCGCCGTGCGCTGGCGTGGCGAGGTGCGCGTCTATCTCAACCGTTGCGGCCACGTGCCCGTGGAGATGGATTGGCAGGCCGGCGAGTTCTTCGACCACTCGCGGCTATACTTGATCTGCGCCACGCATGGCGCGCTGTATGACCCGGCCACCGGCGCCTGCCTGGGTGGGCGCTGCGACGGCCGGGGTCTTATCGCCGTGCCGGCGGTCGAACGCGACGGCAAAGTTTATTGCGAGGAATCCTGAATGGCCGAACCATCCGATGCGGAACGCGGCGCGCTCGAGCGCCTGCTGCTCGCCCACCTCGATGAGCAGCGCAAGGCGCGGCGCTGGGGCATGTTCTTCAAGGCGCTGGGCCTGGTCTGGCTGTTCCTGCTGCTGGTCATGCTGCTCAGCTATGGCGACGAGTTCCAATCACCGGGCCCGCACACCGCCCTGGTCGATCTCAACGGCGAGATCGGCGGCGAAGGCGGGCTCAGCGCGGATAGCCTGATCTCCGCGCTCAACGGCGCTTTCGAGGACAGCAACACGCGTGGGGTCGTGCTGCGCATCAACAGCCCCGGCGGAAGCCCCGTGCAGGCCGGCCAGGTTTATGACGAAATCCGCCGCCTGCGTGCCAAGTACCCGAAAATCCCGCTGTACGTGGTGGTGGACGACATCTGCGCCTCCGGCGGCTACTACATCGCCGCCGCGGCCGACCGCATCTTCGTCGACAAGGCATCGCTGGTGGGCTCCATCGGCGTGCTCATGGATGGTTTCGGCTTCACCGAGAGCATGAAGAAACTGGGCATCGAGCGCCGCCTCCTCACGGCCGGAGACAACAAGGGCTTCCTCGACCCGTTTTCACCGGTCGATCCGGAACAACTGGCGCATGCCCGCGCCATGCTGGGCGAGGTGCACGAGCAGTTCATTCGCATGGTGCGCGAGGGCCGTGGCGATCGCCTCAAGGAAACCCCGGACATGTACAGCGGACTGATCTGGAGCGGCGCCCGCAGCATCGAGCTGGGTCTGGCCGATGCGCTGGGCGGCCTCGATTACGTGGCTCGGGAGGTGATCCAGGTCGAGAACATCGCCGACTACACGCCGCATGAAGGACTCGCGGAACGGCTCGCGCGCCGCATCGGCAGCTCCATGGGACAGGCCATGGCGCCCTGGGCGCGGGACGATACGGTGCTGCGATGAGCGCGACGGATTACGTGCCCATCGCCTGCGCGCAGCACGAGAAGCTCGAATATGCCGTGTTGCGCCGGCAGAAGCTGCGCATCGAGCTGGCGGACGCGGCCGGTGGCCGCCTTGGAAGGGTGGTGCTGCCGACCGATGTGGTCACCCGTGACGGTGCCGAATGGCTGAACTATCGCGCCGAGGACGGCGAAGGGGTGGTGCGTCTGGATCGCATCCTGGCTTTTAGGCCGGAGCCGGCATGATGCGTCCGCACTTCGCGGCGCGTAAATAAAACGCCCGCGGGCCGAGGCCGCGCGGGCGTGGAGGTGCTGATTTCCGCGTCGCGGTGATCAGGCGGGCATCTTCATCATGCTGGTGGCGCGGGTGGCCTGTTCACGGGCGACTTTCACGCCTTCCTGGAACATGGCGCCGTACTCGTTGCCGGATTCGTTGGCAAAGGCCATGCCTTCACGCAGGGCGGCCATGTTGCGCTCGCCACACTCGCGCAGCAGGGCGGTCTGGCCGGCCATCAGGTCCTGATAGCCCTTCGCCTTGGTGATCAGTTCCAGACCACGGGCGCTGGCGTCCATGTAGAAAGCGGCCAGATCGGCCTGATACTGGAACATTTTTTCGAAGGTGCGCTGGTTCAGCTCGCCGATGCGACGGGCGGATTCCATGGCGGTCTCGGTGGACTGCTCGATCAGTTCGATGATTTCCTTTTGCATGACATTTCTCCTGGGTTCAAGTGGGTGGATAGCGCCATTTGTGCAATGCAACAAATGTTGCAGCGCACAATATCCAACACCAACCACTGTGTCAACACCCAGGAGAAAAAAATTTATGACTTGCTCTTGCCGTTGCCCTCGACATCGGCATTGCGTCGGGTGGTTTCCTCCATGTCCTTCCAGAAACTCATGTTCTGCTGGCCGAGTTTCAACCAGAAATCCATGGGATTGCCGCTCCAGATGCCCTGCATGTGCTCGCTGAACATGCGCTGCTGCTTGAGGAACAGGTCCAGGTTCTGATCCAGGAAGTTGGTGAAGGCGGCCTGAGCGGTGTCGCCGTAGAAGCGGATGAAACGCTCCAGCATGGTGGCGGTGAACATGGGCGAACCGCCGGCCTCCTGCTCCATGATGATCTGCAGCAGGATGCCGCGGGTGATGTCCTGCTCGTTCTGGGAATCCACCACCTTGAAGGGTACGGAGCGCATGACCAGTTCCTTCACCTCGGCAAGCGTGATGTAGCGGCTTTCCTCGGTATCGTAGAGCCGCCGGTTGGGATACTTCTTGATCAGGCGTTCGTTGCTCATGGCTTCTTCCTTCCCTTCGCGATGGCCGGCGGGCGGCGCCCGCCGGCGTTTTGCCGTGTCAACACATATGCTGACCGCCGTTGGCGGCGATGTTGGCGCCGGTGATGAAGGCGCCGTCCTCGCTGGCCAGGAAGGTCACCAGGGCGGCGATCTCCTCCGGCTTGCCCAGGCGGCCCACCGGGATCTGCGCGATGATCTGATTGCGCACGTCCTCGGGAATGGCCATCACCATCTCGGTGCCGATGTAGCCGGGCGAGACGGAGTTGACCGTGATGCCCTTCTTCGCCGTCTCCTGCGCCAGGGCCATGCTGAAGCCGTGCATGCCGGCCTTGGCGGCGGAGTAGTTGGTCTGGCCGAACTGGCCCTTCTGGCCGTTGATCGAGGAGATGTTGATCACCCGGCCCCAGCCCTTGTTCAGCATGCCGTCGATGAACTGCTTGGTGACGTTGAACACCGAATCCAGGTTGACGTTCATCACCGCGTTCCACTGGCTGTCGCTCATCTTGCGGAAGGTGCCGTCCTTGGTGATGCCTGCGTTGTTCACCAGCACGTCGACGCCGCCGAAGTCGGCGTTGAGCTTGTCGCCCATGGCCTTGCAATCCTCGAAGCTGGACACGTCGCACTTGACGATGGCCATGTCGAAGCCGGCCGCCGCCATCTTGGCCTTCCACTCGTTGGCCTGGGCCTCGTCCATGTAGGTGGACACCACCTTGCAGCCGGCCTGGGCCAGCTTGATGCAGATGGCGGTGCCGATTCCGCCCGTGCCACCGGTGACCAGGGCGACTTTTCCGTTCAATCCACTCATTGTTGGTTCCTTTTTGTCAGATACGTTCAACTGCCAGGGCGACTCCCTGGCCGCCACCGATGCACAGGGTGGCGAGACCCTTGTTGGCGCCGGTGCGCTGCATGCCGTAGAGCAGGGTCACCAGGATGCGGGCACCGGACGCGCCGATGGGGTGGCCGATGGAGATGGCGCCACCGCTCACGTTCACGTTGACCGGATCGAAGCCGAGTTCCTTGTTGACCGACATGGCCTGGGCGGCGAAAGCCTCGTTGGCCTCGATCATGTCCAGATCCTTGGCGGACCAGCCGGCGCGGTCCAGGCACTTGCGCACGGCGGGGATGGGGCCGGTGCCCATGATGGCCGGATCGACGCCGGCGCTGCCGAAGGAAACCACGCGGGCGATGGGCGTCAGGCCGAGTTGCCTGGCCATGGAGCCGGACATCACTACCACGCCGGCGGCGCCATCGTTGATGCCGGAGGCGTTGCCCGCGGTGACCGTGCCGTCCTTCTTGAAGGCCGGCTTCAGCTTGGCCAGGGAGTCGGCCGTGGTGCCGGCGCGCGGAAACTCGTCCTTGGCGAAGACGACGGGGTCGCCCTTGCGCTGGGGAATCTCGACGGGAATGATCTCCGCCTCGAAATGACCGGCGTTCTGGGCGGCCTCGGTACGCTGCTGCGAGGTGGCCGCGAACAGGTCCTGTTCGGCGCGGCTGAACTCGTATTTCGCGGCGATGTTCTCGGCGGTGATGCCCATGTGGCAGTCGTTGAAGGCGCACCACAGGCCGTCCTGGATCATGGTGTCCACCAGTTCCCAGTTGCCCATGCGCTGGCCGTTGCGGGACTTGGGCAGCACGTGCGGCGACAGGCTCATGTTTTCCTGGCCGCCGGCGATGACGATGCCGGAATCGCCGCATTGCACCGCCTGCGCGGCGAGGTGCACGGCCTTCAGGCCGCTGCCGCAGACCTTGTTGATGGTAAGCGCGGAGACCGAGTCGGGCAGGCCGCCGGCCAGGGCCGCCTGGCGCGCCGGATTCTGGCCCACGCCGGCTTGCAGGACCTGGCCGAGTATGACCTCGTCGATCTGCCCCGGCTGCAAATTCGCCCGCGCGAGCAGGCCCCGGATCACATGCGCACCCAACTGGCTGGCGGGAATGCCGGCCAGCGAACCGCCGAATGTGCCGACGGCGGTGCGACCCGCGGCCACAATGACCACATCGTTAAACATATGGAAGTCTCCTGACAAATGAGGAATGCTTCCTCCCCCATTTGAAATTCTATCCGCGTTTTTGTGCACTGCACTTGACAATATTTGTTGCGGCGCACAAGAATGCGCCGATGCATCCGCTTTTACCGTGAAGGAGGGGACCGTGGGAACCACGAACAACTGGATGGACGGCTGGCTGGAATCGCAGCAGAAGTACTGGAACGCCTGGGCGGACATGGCCCAGCGCGGCATGAAGGCGCCCGAGGCGCCGAAGAACCCGCTGGCCGACGGCCTCAACCAGTGGTGGCAGGCCCTGTCGCCGATGACGCCGCCGGTAGGCCGCGAGGTGTTCGACCGTCTCATGGATGTCAGCAAGGGCTACTTCAGCCTCGCCGAGCAGTTCATGGGGGGAGCCAAGCAGGGCGGCGGCATGGACGCCGTCAACGGCTGGCTCGACGGCATGCAGAAGATGTGGAGCGACTGGTCCCAGGCCGGCGCCGCCTTCCGCCCCGACGCCTTCTTCCCGCAGAACCAGTTCAAGGGCCTGACCACCTTCTGGGACCTGCCCATGGACACCTGGAACCGGCTCGCCGCCAACGTCATGCCGATGCCCGGCGACTTCACCCAGGCTTTCCATCCGGAGGGCGCCCACGCGGTCAAGGACCAGGTCAACAAGTTCCTTTCCATCCCCGCCGTCGGCTACACGCGGGAGGCCCAGGAGCAGTACCAGATCCTGGCGCAGCGGCAGATGGACTACATGGGCGCGATGCAGGCCTACCAGGGCGCTTTCGCCAAGCTGGGCATCGAGACCACCAAGCAGTTCCAGCAATCGCTGCAGGAACGCGCCAAGGAGGCCAAACCCATCTCCTCCCTGCGCGAGCTGTACGACCAGTGGGTGGAAATGAGCGAGGCGGCCTATGCCGATTTCGTCATGACCGAGGAATACCAGACGCTTTACGGCCGCCTGGTGAATACCCTGCTGGCGGTCAAACAGCAGATGGCGCGCATGGTCGACCAGACCCTGGAAGCCATGCACATGCCTACCCACGCGGAGATCAGCACCCTGCAATGCCGGCAGCAGGAACTGCGCCGGGACAACCTGAAGCTCCACAAGGAAATCAAGGCATTGCAATCGCAACTTGAAGCTTTGCGTAAGACCTTGCTGCAAGGCGGGACAGACGAAGAAGCCGAAGAAGAGCCCAAACCGAAGCGCGCCGCCGCCGCCAAGCCCGCCGCTACCAAGCGTACGCCCGCCGCCAAATCCAAGTAATCCAGGAGACCCCCATGCTGCCCTTCGACATGCGCCCCGACGCCGTCATGCAGGAACTCATGGCCTATGGCCAGAAGCTTTCGCACGGCATGAAGAACCTGATGGAAGTCGGCGAGATTTCCTCCGGCGTCACCCCCAAGACCGTGGTCCACCAGGAAGACAAGCTGACCCTGTACCGCTTCCAGAACCCGAACAAGGACGCGGTCACCAGCAAGACGCCCCTGCTCATCGTCTACGCCCTGGTGAACCGGCCCTACATGACCGACATCCAGGAAAACCGCTCCACCGTGCGCGCCCTCATGGATGCCGGCCAGGACGTCTATCTGGTGGACTGGGGCTATCCCGACCGCGCCGACCGTTACCTCACCCTGGACGACTACATCAACGGCTACCTGGACCGCTGCGTCGATGTGATCTGCGAGCGCCACCGCATCAAGAAGATCAACATCCTCGGCATCTGCCAGGGCGGCACCTTCTCCCTGTGCTACTCCGCCCTGCATCCGGACAAGGTCAAGAACCTGGTCACCATGGTCACCCCCGTGGACTTCCAGACCCCGGACAACATGCTCTCGCACTGGGTGCAGCAGGTGGACGCCGACCTCGTGGTGGACACCCTGGGCAACGTCCCCGGCGAGATGCTCAACTGGACCTTCCTCAACCTGAAGCCCTACCAACTCATGGGCCAGAAGTACCTGGGCCTGCTCGACACCCTGGACGACCCGGATGCCCTGAAGAACTTCCTGCGCATGGAAAAGTGGATCTTCGACTCCCCCGACCAGGCCGGCGAAGCCTTCCGCCAGTTCATCAAGGACTTCTACCAGCAGAACAAGCTGTTGAAAGGCGGCCTGGAGATCGGCGAGCCGGTGAGCCTGAAGGCCATCACCATGCCGGTCCTCAACGTCTTTGCCGAGCAGGACCACCTGGTTCCTCCCGACGCCTCCCGTGCCATGCGTGGCAAGTTGGGCACCAAGGACTACACGGAACTCTCCTTCCCCGGCGGCCACATCGGCATCTACGTCAGCGGCAAGGCGCAGAAGACCGTGCCGCCGGCCATCGGCAAGTGGCTGGACGAACGCGACTGAGCCGACCCTGGCGCGATCTTGCGCGTTTCCTCGGCGGCCCGACCGGAAAACCCGGCCGGGCCGTTTAGTTTCTGGCAGCCGGGCGGGCAACACCTATCCTGAAGTCATGAAACTCAGCTTTCACGGCGCCGCCCGCCAAGTCACCGGTTCCTGCTTCCTGATTGAATCCGAGAAGCTGCGCTTCATCGTCGATTGCGGCATGTTCCAGGGCGGCCGCGAGGCGGATGCGCGCAACCGCCGCTTTCCCACCGGCTTCGAGCCCGAGGACATCGATTTCGTCCTCCTTACCCACGCCCACATCGACCATTCCGGCCTGCTGCCGCGCCTGTGCGCGCTGGGTTATCGCGGGCCCATCCATTGCACGCGGGCCACCGCCGACCTGCTCGGCGTGCTGCTGCCGGATTCCGCCTTCATCCAGGAGAAAGAGGCGGAATGGGCCAACTACGCCCACCGCAAGAGCCGCCAGCGGCACAAGTCCGAGCTGGCGCCGCTGTATACCGTGACGCAGGCGCGGGAGGCACTGAAGCGGGTGAAGAAGGTGGGCTATGACCAGGAAATCCGGCCGCATGCGCGCGTGCGCGTGAAATTCCGCGACGCCGGCCACATTCTCGGCTCGGCCATCCTGGAGGTTTGGGTGGAGGAGGGCGGCCACGTCAGCAAGCTGGTGTTCTCCGGCGACCTCGGCATGCCGGGCCGGCCCCTGCTCAACGATCCCACCCCCATCGAGGAGGCGGATGTGTTGCTGGTGGAGTCGACCTACGGTAACCGGCTGCACAAGACGCTGCGGGAAACCGAAGAGGAACTGGCGCAGGCGGTGAACGACACGCTGACGCGCAAGGGCGGCAACGTCATCATCCCGGCCTTCGCCGTCGGCCGCACGCAGGAACTGTTGTACCTGCTCATGGACCTGGTGCGGCGCCACCGCCTGCCGCACAACCTGGCCATCTTCGTCGATTCGCCGATGGCCGGCAGCGCGACGGAAATCACCTTGCGTCACGGCGAGGTGCTGGACGCGGAAACCCGCGATCTGCTGGCCTGGTACCGCTCCAGCCCGGAGGCGCCCTATCTGCGGGTGACCGAGGACGCCGAGGATTCCATGGCCCTCAACAAGATCCGCCAGGGCGCCATCATCATCTCCGCCTCGGGCATGTGCGACGCCGGGCGCATCAAGCACCACCTCAAGTTCAACCTGCCGCGCCCGGAATGCACGGTGATCATCGCCGGCTTCCAAGCCGAGGGCACCCTGGGCCGCCGCCTGGTGGACGGGGCGAAGACGGTACGCATCTTCCGCGAGACGGTGCCGGTGCGCGCCGACCTCTACACCCTAGGCGGCCTGTCCGCCCACGCCGATCGAGACGCCCTGGTGAACTGGCTGTCCGGCTTTAGGCGGCCGCCGCGGCGGACCTTCGTCGTGCACGGCGAGGCAGAGACCGCGCAGGGCTTCGCCGCGCTGATCCGCGAAGGTATGGGATGGCGGGTGGAGGTGCCCGAGATGGGAGCGGAGTACCTGCTGGATTGAGCGGACGGTCTTGTTACCGCGTCCCGGCCAGTCCGAAATCCTTCGCCAGTTCCCGCGCCGGATAATGGAAGCGCACCGGCCCGTCCTCCTCGCCATGCACGAACTGGTGCACGAAGGGATGGCCGGAGCGGCGGATTTCCTCGACCGGACCCTCCGCCACCACCACGCCGTTGTCGATGAAGAAGGCGTAGTCGATGATCTTCAGGGCCTCGGCGACGTCGTAGGTGACGACGATGGAGGTGAGGCCGAGGTTGTCATTGAGGCGGCGGATGATGTTGGCGATGACGTCCAGGGAAATCGGGTCCAGTCCGGCAAAGGGCTCGTCGTACATGATCAGCATCGGGTCCAGGGCGGTGGCGCGCGCCAGCGCCACACGCCGCGACATGCCGCCGGACAGTTCATCCACCATCAGGTCACGCGCGCCGCGCAGGCCGACGGCGTGCAGCTTCATCAGCACCAGGTCGCGGATCATGGCCTCCGACAGATCGGTGTGCTCGCGCAGGGGGTAGGCCACGTTGTCGAACACCGAGAGATCGGTGAACAGGCCGCCGGCCTGGAACATCATGCCCATGCGCCGGCGCAGCTGGTAGAGGGCGTCGTCGCCGAGCTCGTGCACCACCTGGCCGTCCACCTTGACGTGGCCGCCGGCGGGTACAGCCTGGCCGCCGATCAGGCGCAGCAGGGTGGTCTTGCCGCAGCCGCTGGAACCCAGCAGGCCGACGACCCGGCCGGTCGGCACGGTGAGGTTGAGGCCGCGCAGGACTTCGCGTTCGCCATGGGCGTAACGCAGATCGCGGATTTCGATCAGGGGCGCGGAGGACACGTCGGCTCCAGGAGGATGCGGAAGCCCGCATGATGGCGCCGCCTGCGATTCCGGTAAAGCTGCGGGATGCGGCGCGGGCGGGTTAGCATTGCCCACGTCCCGCCCGCGCCCTTGCCGCCATGTCCCTGTTTCCCCGCAGCCCCAGCCTGTCCGCTGACGATCCGCAAGCCAAGCGCCGGGAAATCCGCGCCTACTTTCACGCCACCTGCGACCGCTACGAACAGTTGTTCGAGGTACTGGCGAACGATGCGGCGTATTACCGCAAGCCCATCCCGCTGCGCCATCCGCTCATTTTCTACTTCGGCCACACCGCCACCTTCTTCATCAACAAGCTGGTGCTGGCCGGGTTGCTCAGTGCGCGCGTCGATCCAAAATTCGAATCCATGTTCGCCGTGGGCGTCGACGAGATGAGCTGGGATGACCTCGACGACACCCACTACGACTGGCCCGCCGTGGCCGCGGTGAAAGCCTACCGGGAACGGGTCAGGGCGGTGGTGGACGGACTCATCGAGACCCTGCCGCTCCACCTGCCCATCGGCTGGGAGCATCCCTGGTGGCCGATCCTCATGGGCATCGAGCACGAGCGCATCCACCTGGAGACTTCCTCGGTGCTGATCCGCCAGCATCGCCTGGAATACGTGCGGCCGCATCCGGCCTGGACGCCTGCCCGCCTGAGCGGACCCGCCCCGGCCAATGCGCTGGTGGAGATTCCGGCCGGCACGCTGCGCCTGGGCAAGGATTTCGACGACGCCTACTACGGCTGGGACAACGAGTACGGCCGCCGCGAGGCCGAGGTGCCCGCCTTCCGCGCCGCCCGCCAGTTGGTTTCAAACGGGGAGTTCCTGGAATTCGTCACGGACGGCGGTTACCGCGCCGATGCCTGGTGGGACGCGGAGGGCCTGGCCTGGCGGGATTATGCGAAGGTGGCCCAGCCCACCTTCTGGGTGCGTGACGGCGAGTCTTGGAGGCTGCGCCTGATGCTGGAGGAAGTGGCCATGCCCTGGGACTGGCCGGTGGAGGTGAACTGCCTGGAAGCCCGTGCTTTCTGCCGCTGGAAGGCGGCGAAAAGTGGCCTGCCGGTGCGCCTGCCGAGCGAGGACGAGTGGTACCGGCTGGCGGACTTCGCCGGCGTCGGCGAAGTGCCGGATGCGGCGCCGGCCCACGCCAACCTGCACCTGGACCACGCCGCCTCGTCCTGTCCGGTCGACCGCTTCGCCCACGGCCCGCTGTTCGACGTGGTGGGCAACGTCTGGCAATGGACCGAGACGCCCATCCATCCCTTCGACGGCTTCCGCGTGCATCCGCTCTACGACGACTTCAGCACGCCCACCTTCGACGGGCGCCACAACCTGATCAAGGGCGGTTCCTGGATTTCCTGCGGCAACGAGGCGCGGCTGGCCTCCCGCTATGCCTTCCGCCGGCATTTCTTCCAGCATGCGGGTTTCCGCTACGTCGTGGGCGAGGCGCCGCGGGCGCCGGCGGCCTCGCAGTACGAGACCGACAAGCTGCTCTCGGAATACGCCGAGTTCCACTACGGCGACGCATACTTCGGCGTGTCCAATTTCTCCAAAGCCCTGGCCGAGCTCGCCATCGCCGCCATGGACGGCAAGCCCAGACGCCGCGCCCTGGACCTGGGCTGCGCGGCGGGCCGGGCCAGCTTCGAACTGGCGCGGGCCTTCGACGCGGTGACCGGCATCGACTTCTCCGCCCGTTTCATCGGCCTCGGCGTCCAGCTCGCCGAACAGGGCGTGCTGCGCTACACCCTGGTGGTCGAAGGCGAACTGGTGTCCTACCGCGAACGGCACCTGGCCGATCTGGGCCTGGATGCGGTGCGCGGCAAGGTGGCCTTCTTCCAGGGCGACGCCTGCAACCTGAAGCCCCAGTTCGGCGGCTACGACCTGATCCTGGCCGCCAACCTCATCGACCGCCTGTACAGCCCGGCCAAGTTCCTGGACGAAGTCCACACACGGGTCAATCCGGGCGGCCTGCTGCTCATCGCCTCCCCCTATACCTGGCTGGCCGAACACACCCCCCGGGAAGCATGGATCGGTGGCTTCAAGCGGGACGGCGAGAACGTCACCACCCTGGATGGCCTGAAAGACCACCTGGGGGCTCATTTCCGCCTGGCGCAAGGTCCGTTGCAGGTGCCCTTCGTCCTCCGCGAGACCCGGCGCAAGTTCCAGCACACGCTGTCGGAAGTGACGATCTGGGAGAGGCTGGGCTGATGGCCGCGCCATGAACCATCCAGTTTTCGACTTCGACCGCATCATTCCCCGCGCCGGCACCGACTCGGTGAAGTGGGACGGCCGCCGGGGCTACTTCGGCACCGAGGACGTGCTGCCCCTATGGGTCGCCGACATGGACTTCGCCGCGCCGGAAGCGGTGACCCGGGCTTTGGCGGCGCGGGCGGAGCATCCGGTCTATGGCTACACCCTGTTCCCGGACAGCCTCTTCGAGGCCCTCATCGCCTGGATGCGGGACCGCCACGGCTGGCGTATCGAGCGCGACTGGATCCTGCTCGCGCCCGGCGTGGTGCCTTCGCTGCACGCGGCCGTGCTGGCCTTCGCGGCGGCAGGGGAGGGCGTCATCGTGCAGCCGCCGGTGTATTTCCCGTTCTTTTCCTCGGTGACCACGCCGGGTCGCCGGCTCATCGAGAATCCCTTGCGCGAGGAAGCGGGCCGCTACCGCATCGACTTCGAGCATCTCGAGGACTGCGCCGCGCGGGCGGATGCCCGGCTGCTGCTGCTGTGCTCACCGCACAACCCGGTGGGCCGGGTATGGGACGCCGACGAACTGCGGGAAGTGCTGCGCATCGCCCGCCGGCACGGCCTAGTGGTCTTGTCCGACGAAATCCATCACGACCTGGTCTATCGCGGCGAACAGCACACGCCCCTGGCCCTGCTCGCCGAGGCTCCGGCCGAGGTGGTGACCGCCGTGGCGCCGAGCAAGACCTTCAACATTCCCGGCCTGGGCCTGTCCGCCCTCATCGTCCCTGACGCCGGGCAGCGGGAGCGGCTGCGCCGGGCCTTCGACCTGCTGCATGTCAGCGGCGCCAATCCGTTCAGCATCGCCGCCTTCGCCGCCGCCTACCGGGAGGGTGGTCCCTGGCTGGACGCCCTGCTGGGCTATCTGGCGCAGACGCGGGAGGCGGCCATCACGTTCTTCGGCGAACACCTGCCCGCCATGCGTGCGCTGCGGCCGCAGGGCACCTACCTGCTCTGGCTGGATTGCCGCGGCCTGGGCCTGGGCGATGCGGAGCTCCGCCGCTTCTTCGTCGACGAAGCCCGGGTGGGCATGAATCCGGGCCCGGTCTTCGGCAGCGGCGGCGAAGGTTTCATGCGCCTCAACCTGGGTGCGCCGCGCAGCGTGATCATGGCGGCGCTGGAGCGCATGCGCTCGGCGCTGGCCGGTCGGCGCCAGCGCCTCGCTCCGGCCCACTGCCGCGAGAAATAATCTTCCCCGACCCTTGAAACCACGCCGGACGCCCCCAAAACCAACCCGGTTTTTTGGAGGACTTCCCCGTGTCAGAGGAACAACTGTTGCAACAGAATGCCAGCGAGCACGCCGCGCCCGGCCAGACCGGCGAGGCGGAGAAGGAAACCACCCCCAGTCTGGAGGAGATGCTGCGCCAGGCCGAGCTGAACGCCCAGGAACACCACGACGCCTGGCTGCGGGCCAAGGCGGAAACCGAGAACGTGCGCCGTCGCGCCGTGGAGGATGTGGAGAAGGCGCGCAAGTTCGCGGTGGACAAGTTCGCCGGTGAACTGCTGGCGGTGAAGGACAGCCTGGAAGCCGCGCTGTCCACCGGCGACAAGGCCAGCCTGGAAAGCCTGCGCAGTGGCGTCGAGTTGACCCTGAAGCAGCTCGTCAGCGTGTTCGAGAAGAACGCGATCCAGGAGGTCAATCCGCTGGACCAGAAATTCGATCCGAACTGCCACCAGGCCATCGGCATGGTGGACGCCGAGGGCGAAGCCAATACCGTCGCCAGCGTCCTGCAAAAGGGCTACCTCCTGAACGAGCGGGTGCTCCGCCCGGCCATGGTGATGGTGGTGAAACCCAAATAGCCGTCACCCCGGCGAAAGCCGGGGTCCAGTACGTCCTGGATTCCCGCCTACGCGGGAATGACGGACCGGGGCTTGAAACCGGACCCAACAATCCCATATCGCAAACAAGCCAATCTTTACTGAGGAAGAAGACAAATGGGCAAGATCATCGGCATCGACCTGGGCACCACCAACTCCTGCGTCGCCATCATGGAAGGCGGCAAGACCAAGGTCATCGAAAACTCCGAGGGCGCGCGCACCACGCCGTCCATCGTCGCTTATGCGGAGGACGGCGAAATCCTCTGCGGGGCGCCGGCCAAGCGCCAGGCCGTCACCAACCCGAAGAACACCCTGTACGCCATCAAGCGCCTGATCGGTCGCCGCTTCCAGGAGAAGGAAGTGCAGAAGGACATCGACCTGATGCCCTTCAAGATTCTCAAGGCCGACAACGGCGACGCCTGGGTGGAAGTGCGCGACGAGAAGAAGGCGCCGCCGCAGATTTCCGCCGAAGTGCTGCGCAAGATGAAGAAGACCGCGGAGGACTACCTGGGCGAGGAAGTCACCGAGGCCGTCATCACCGTGCCCGCCTACTTCAACGACAGCCAGCGCCAGGCCACCAAGGACGCCGGCCGCATCGCCGGCCTGGAAGTGAAGCGCATCATCAACGAGCCCACCGCTGCGGCCCTGGCCTTCGGCATGGACAAGCAGGAAGGTGACCGCAAGATCGCGGTGTACGACCTCGGCGGCGGTACCTTCGACATCTCCATCATCGAGATCGCCGAGATCGACGGCGAGCACCAGTTCGAGGTGCTCTCCACCAACGGCGACACCTTCCTGGGCGGCGAGGACTTCGACCAGCGCCTGATCGACTACATCATCGACGAGTTCAAGAAGGAGCAGGGCGTCAACCTGAAGCAGGACGTGCTGGCCCTGCAACGCCTGAAGGAAGCCGCCGAGAAGGCCAAGATCGAGCTGTCCTCCGGCCAGCAGACCGAGATCAACCTGCCCTACATCACCGCCGATGCGAGTGGCCCGAAGCACCTGGTCATGAAGATCACCCGCGCCAAGTTCGAGGCCCTGGTGGAAGACCTGATCCAGCGCACCATCGAGCCCTGCAAGATCGCCATCAAGGATGCCGGCGTCAAGGTCTCCGACATCACCGACGTCATCCTGGTCGGCGGCATGACGCGCATGCCCAAGGTGCAGGAACTGGTGAAGGAGTTCTTCGGCAAGGAACCGCGCAAGGACGTCAACCCGGACGAGGCCGTCGCCGTCGGCGCCGCCATCCAGGGCGGCGTGCTGCAAGGCGAGGTGAAGGACGTGCTGCTGCTGGATGTCACCCCGTTGAGCCTGGGCATCGAGACCCTGGGCGGCGTGATGACCAAGCTGATCCCGAAGAACACCACCATTCCCACCCGCGCCAACCAGGTGTTCTCCACCGCCGACGACAACCAGACCGCGGTGACCATCCACGTGCTGCAGGGCGAACGCGAGATGTCCGCCGGCAACAAGAGCCTGGGCCAGTTCAACCTGTCCGACATCCCGCCGGCGCCGCGCGGCCTGCCGCAGATCGAGGTCACCTTCGACATCGACGCCAACGGCATCCTGCATGTCAGCGCCAAGGACAAGGGCACCGGCAAGGAAGCCAAGATCACCATCAAGGCCAACTCGGGTTTGAGCGAGGATGAGATCAAGAAGATGGTGAGTGATGCCGAGGCCAACGCCGCCGAGGACCACAAGGCCTTCGAACTCGCCACCGCCCGCAACCAGGCCGACAGCATGGTGCACTCGGTGAAGAAGGCGCTGAAGGACTACGGCGACAAGGTCACGGACGACGAGAAGACCAGGATCGAAGCCGCCATCACCGAGACCGAGGCCGCCATCAAGGCCGGCGACAAAGCCGAGATCGAAGCCAAGACCCAGGTCCTGGCCGAAGCGTCCCACAAGCTCGCCGAGCAGATGTACGCCAAGGAGCAGGCCGCCGCTGGCCAGCAGCCCGGCGGCGATGCCGGAGGCAAGGGCAAGAAGGACGACGACGTGGTCGATGCCGAGTTTGAAGAAGTCAAGGACAAGTAAGGCGGGAAACGGGAAAAGAGAAACGGGAAACGCGTGGAGCGTAACCACCGCAGCCTCAGGGCATGGCAAGAGGCCATTGCCCTGGTGGATCTGCTCTACGATGCAACCGCCTCTTTTCCCGCTGATGAACGTTTTGGCTTGATGAGCCAGATCAGAAGGGCGTCGGTATCTGTGCCGGCTAATATTGCCGAAGGTTTTGCCCGGAACGGCACCAAGGAGTTGCTGCACTTCCTGAGTATTTCCAGCGGATCACTCTCTGAACTGGATACCCTCATCGAGATCAGCAATAGACGTGGCCTATTGGCGGATGTAACGCCATTTCAGGAACAAATTGATCGTGTCAGTGCGTTGGTTCTTGCTCTGTCGGCCTCGTTGCGCAAGCGGCTTTAGCGTTTCCCATTTCCCGTTTCCCTTTTCCCGATCATGAGCAAACGCGACTACTACGAAGTGCTCGGAGTGGCGAAAACCGCCTCCGACGACGAGATCAAGAAGGCCTTCAAGAAGCTGGCCATGAAGCATCACCCCGACCGCAACCAGGGTGACAAGGCGTCGGAGGAGAAATTCAAGGAGGCCAAGGAGGCCTACGACGTCCTTTCCGACGGCAACAAGCGGGCCGCCTATGACCAGTACGGCCATGCCGGCGTCGATCCCTCCATGGCCGGGGCCGGCGGCGCGGGCGGTTTCCGCGATTTCGCCGACGCCTTCTCCGACATCTTCGGTGATGTCTTCGGCGGAGGAGGGCGGGGCGGACGCTCACACGTCTACCGCGGTGCCGACCTGCGCTACAACCTGGAGATCAGCCTGGAGGAGGCGGCGCGCGGCACCGAGACCAAGATCCGCGTGCCGGTCCTCACCGAATGCGAGCACTGCCACGGCAGCGGCGCCAAGCCCGGCACCGAGCCGGTGACCTGCCCCACCTGCGGCGGCCACGGCCAGGTGCGCATGCAGCAAGGCTTCTTCTCCATCCAGCAGACCTGCCCGCGCTGCCACGGCAGCGGCCGCGTCATCGCTGACCCGTGCACGCATTGCCACGGCGAGGGCCGCATCAAGAAGCACAAGACGCTGTCGGTGCGCATTCCCTCCGGCGTCGACGACGGCGACCGCATCCGCCTGTCGGGCGAGGGCGAGGCCGGCATCAACGGCGGCCCGCCCGGCGACCTCTACGTGCAGATCCACCTGAAGGCGCACGCCGTGTTCCAGCGCGACCACGACGACCTGCATTGCGAACTGCCCGTCTCCTTCGCCACCGCCGCCCTCGGCGGCGAAATCAGCATTCCCACCCTGGACGGCCACGCGGTCATCAAGATCCCCGCCGAGACGCAAAGCGGCAAGGTCTTCCGCCTGCGCGGCAAGGGCATCAAGGGCGTGCGCAGCCAGCACCCCGGTGACCTGCACGCCCACGTGGTGGTGGAAACCCCAGTCAATCTCACCGAGCGCCAGAAGGAACTGCTGCGCGAATTCGAAACCTGCTGCACCGAACACCACGGCAAGCACAACCCCCGCGCCAAGGGCTTCATGGACAAGGTGAAGGAGTTCTTCGGGCAGTAGAGGAGAACTCCTTCACCTTGGGGCGCAGGCTGGCTCTCGATAGAGCGCTGATTTGAGGTGAACCCGGCGCGCGCTAGCAGGTCGAACGCGCTCCACACATACCGTAACCTGATCATCAAAAAACGGCGGCATCGTCATTCCGGCGTTTATTCCCAAAGGGGGAAGGCCGGAATCCAGGGGCATCCCTCGATCATCTTCTGGACACCGGCCTTCGCCGGTGTGACGGGCGCATGGTCATCCGGTGGGCTGACAATCCCTTTCTAATCAGGAACCGTAATGTCCAACTTTTCACAGTCCAACCGCATGAATCCGATTCGCCTCACTTCATTTCTTCCCTGGTCCGCCCTGGTTTTGCTGCTGGCGGCACTGTTTCTCAGCGGCTGCGGCAAGCCGCCCTACCAGGACGTGGATGCCGCGCAACTGCGCGAGCTCATCGCCCAGGGCGTGCCGATCTATGACATCCGCCGCCCCGAGGAGTGGCGCCAGACCGGCGTCGTGGCGGGAAGTCGCCTGCTGACCTGGGTCGATGGCAGCGGACGGCCGCGCGCGGGTTTCCACGAGACCCTGGCGAGCGAGATTCCCCGCGACCAGCCTGTCGTGCTCATCTGCCGCACCGGCAACCGTACCGACCACCTGGCCCGCGAACTCATGGAAAAGCACGGCTACACCCGCGTGTACAACGTCACCCATGGCATTACCCACTGGATCGCGGGCGGCAACCCGGTGGTCAGGCCCTGACATCAAACGCGCAGTGCCAAGCCCGGCTTGGCGGCGTGGGGCATTGCGCTCTGAGGCGCTGATGCGGACCAGCGCCATGGCGGGGTAGCGTGATACCGCGTATCGCCAGGACTCGGTCCGCGCCCATCGCCCTATCCCGACTTGCTTGTTCAGGTTTTTTACAGCCTGCCTATAATGCCGCTATTGCGTTGCACCATGAATGGGTACCGCCATGCTGATCGAAGTCAAAGCCCCCGAGCTGTCCGAATCCGTGCAAAGCGGCTCTTTGCTGGAATGGCGCAAGCAGGCGGGCGACCGGGTCGCGCGTGACGAGGTGCTGACCGACCTGGAGACCGACAAGGTCATCCTCGAGGTCGCCGCGCCGGCTGCCGGGGTGCTCAAGGAGATCCGCATGCCGGCGGGTAGCGAGGTGAAGGCGGGCGACGTGCTGGCGGTCATCGAGGCCGAGGCCGGCGCCGAGGTGAGCGCGCCGGTGGCGACGCCGGTGCAGAAAGCCGAACCCGTCGCGGCACCCGCGCCCGAACCCGCGCCCGAAACCGTGGCCAAGCCCAAGCCGGCAGCCGCCGCGCAACCCGCGCCGGCCGCCGCATCGCCGGCTGTGCCCGCGGCCCGGCCGGAAGCCGCTCCGGCGCAGGCCAAGTCGGCGCCCTGTCCGCCGTGCCCGCCCTGCGACAAGACTTTCGAACGTGGTGAGCGGCGGGTGGCGATGACCCGCCTGCGCCAGCGCATCGCCGAGCGCCTGAAGGAGGCGCAGAACACGGCGGCCATGCTGACCACCTTCAACGAGATCAACATGCAGCCGGTCATGGACCTGCGTGCCCGCTACCAGGAGCGTTTCCTGAAGGAGCACGGGGTCAAGCTGGGCTTCATGTCCTTCTTCACCAAGGCGGTGTGCCAGGCGCTGCGCGTCTTCCCGCTGGTCAACGCGAGCATCGACGGGCGCGACATCGTCTATCACGACTACTACGACGTCGGCGTCGCGGTGAGCTCGGAGCGCGGCCTGGTGGTGCCCATCCTGCGCAACGCCGACCGTATGTCCTTTTCGGAGATCGAAAAGCAGATCGCCGATTTCGGCCGGCGCGCCAACAGCCTGGAACTGACCCTGGAGGAGATGGAGGGAGGCACCTTTACCATCTCCAACGGCGGCGTTTTCGGCTCCCTGCTTTCCACGCCCATCCTCAACCCGCCCCAGTCCGGCGTGCTGGGCCTGCACAAGATCCAGGACCGGCCGGTGGCGGAGAACGGTCAGGTGGTGATCCGGCCCATGATGTACGTGGCCCTGTCCTACGACCACCGCATCATCGACGGCAAGGAGGCGGTCAGTTTCCTGCGCTCGGTGAAGGACGCGCTGGAGGATCCGGCGCGCTTGCTGCTGGAGTTGTAAGCGGCCGGCAAAGGCGGATTACGCCTTTGGCCAATCCGTCTCGCGATTACAGGCGCGGTGTCGGATGGCAGAGGTTGCTGGCGTCGAAGGACAGGCTCATCTGCTCGACGTGGGGCAGGACGATGTACTTCACGCCGATGAACTCCGCCCCGCTTTTCCAGAACAGCGCGAACACCGCCTTCTCGCCGTTGCTCACCACGTGGGTGTTGGAATAGACCCGGCTGGGCTGGCCGTACTGGTTGTTGTAGTTGTTGACCGAGATGACCAGGGCCTTGAGGGAGGGGCGCACGTCCTGCTCGAAACCCACCAGCTTGCCCTTGCAAAAGCGGAACTGGTAGCGGCGGGCGATGTTGGGGTCGTTGTCGTAAGCCAGGATGACGTCATCCGAGGGCTCGACGATGCGGTCGAAATTCCAGTTGGCCAGCAGCAGTTGCTTGACCTCGTTCTGCGCCATGCCGCTCTTGAATTCCGCCACCTCGAAGGCGAGGGCGGCGGGGGCAAGGCTCAGGAGCGTGAACAGCGCGGGCGCGTAGCGGCGGTACATGGCGGCGATGGCGAATTCGGGTGGGGCATCTTACGACGGAACGGCCCCGATTCAGAAGACCGGCGGCGGGCGATCCGGCCAGGCCGCGGCGTCGAGCCATACCACGGTCTCCTCGCGGCCACAGACGTGCGCGGCGGGCAGCGGCTCGCCGCGCAGCCAGCGCACGATGGCCGCCCGCTTGCCGGCGCCAGCGACGAGGAACCAGACCCGCCCGGCGCGGCCGAGCCGGGCCGCCGACAGGCTGACGCGGGCGGCAGGCGGCTTGGGCGCGTCGTCGACGGCGAGCACATCCGGGCTGCCGGGGGCGGCGCCGATGTCGTGTGCGGGGAACAGGCTGGCGGTATGACCATCCTCGCCCAGGCCCAGCAGCACCAGGTCGAACTCGCCGATGCCGCGCAGGGCCTCGCCGTAGTGCGCCGCCGCCGGCTCAGGTCCGAGTTCCGCCGGGATGGGGTGCCGGTTCCGCGGTGGGATACGCGAGGCGGCCAGCCAGGCGGTCTCCGCCATGACGCTGTTGCGTTCGGCATGGTCCGCCGGCAGGCAGCGCTCGTCGCCGTACCAGATGTGCCAGGCTGGGTCGCCGGCGGCGCGCCGGGCCAGCTCGGCATACAGGGCGCGCGGTGTGGCGCCACCGGCGAGCACCAGGTGGAAGACGCCATGCGCGGAGACGGCCCGTTCGGCATGCCTGCACAGGGCCTCGGCCAGGGACTGGACGAGGGCGTCAGCGTCCGCATGCGGGCGCCACTCGGGCGGTTTCATGGCGCGTTGCGCCAGGCCTGGTCGTCGCTGTCGAACAGGCGGGCGGCCTCGGCCGGCCCCCAGCTGCCGGCCGGGTAGGTCGGGATGTACTCGCGTTCCACCGCCCAGTGCTTGAGGATGGGGTCGACCACGCGCCAGGCCCATTCCACCTCGTCGAAGCGGATGAACAGGGATCGGTCGCCCTCGATGACGTCGAGCAGCAGGGTTTCGTAGGCGTCCAGGGTCTGTTCGTCGGTCTTCAGGAAGCTGGCGTTCATCTGCATCACCCGCGTGTCCATGTCCAGGCCCGGCTGCTTGACGTGGATTTCCATGCGCATGGATTCCTCCGGCTGCAGGGAGAGCAGCACCCAGTTGGGGGCGACCGATTCCAGCGGCGTTTCGCGGAACAACTGCTGCGGCGGATGGCGGAAGCGGATGGCGATGAGCGAGCTCTGGCGCGCCAGCCGCTTGCCGGTGCGCAGGTAGAAGGGCACGCCGCGCCAGCGCCAGTTGTCGACGTAGAACTTGGCGGCGACGAAGGTTTCGGTGACGGAGTTCGGCTCCACGCCGACCTCCTGCTGGTAGCCGGCGGCCTCGACGCCGTCGATGTCGCCGCGCGCGTACTGGGCGCGGATGGCGTGGGCGCGCACGGCGCCCTTGGCGATGGGCCGGATGGAGCGCAGCACCTTGACCTTCTCGTCGCGCAGGGCGTCCGCCTCCAGCGCGGGCGGCGGCTCCATGGCCACCACGGTGAGCAGTTGCATCAGGTGGTTCTGCAGCATGTCGCGCAGGGCGCCGGCCCGGTCGTAGTAGCCGGCGCGCTGTTCGATGCCGTTCGACTCCGCCACGGTGATCTGCACGTGGTCGATGAAGTTGCGGTTCCACAGCGGCTCGATGAGCGTGTTGGCGAAGCGGAACACCAGCAGGTTCTGCACCGTTTCCTTGCCCAGGAAATGGTCGATGCGGAAGATCTGCTCCTCGTCGAAATGCTGGTGCAGCAACTGGTTGAGCATGAGCGCGGACTCGATGTCCTCGCCGAACGGCTTTTCCAGGACGACGCGGTTGAGGCCACGCGGCTGGTTGAGGCCGACCGCCTCCAGGTTGCGGATCACCGCCGCGAACTCGGCGGGCTTGATGGCCAGGTAGAACACCGTGCTGGAACAGGACACGCCGCCCTTGCGCAGCAGGCCGTCGAGTTGCCGATAGGAGGCGGCGTCGTTGAGGTCGCCGCGCTGGTAGACGAAGCGCGCCACGAAACGCTCCAGGACCGGCTCCTCCAGCATGCCCGCGGCGCGCTCCGCGAGCACGCCGCGCACGTGCTCGCGCCAGCGGGCGGTGTCCCACTCGCGCCGCGAGAAGGCGACGATGCTGAGCGATTCAGCCAGCCGCGCGGCGGCTTCCAGGCGGTACAGCGCCGGCAGCAGCTTGTTGCTGGCGAGGTTGCCGGTGGCGCCGAAGATGACGAAGGTGCAGGGCGGCACGCCCCCCGCGCCCGACCTCATGCCTCGCTCCCCTTCACCGCGTGGCCGCCGAAACCCTGGCGCATCATGGCCAGCAGCTTGGCCGCGTAGTCGTTGCCGCCCTGGCTGGCGAACCGCATCATCAGCGCCAGCGACATCACCGGCGCCGGGATGCCCTGTTCCACCGCGTCCAGGGCGGTCCAGCGGCCCTCGCCGGAATCGGCGACGAAGGCTTCGATCGTCGTGAGGTCGGCATCCCGCGCCAGGGCGTCGGCGCTGAGATCCAGCAGCCAGGAGCGCACCACGCTGCCGTGCCGCCAGAGTTCGGCGATGGCCGCCACGTCGAGGTCGAAGCCGGGCTTTTGCCGCATGAGGGCGAAGCCCTCGGCGAAGGCCTGCATCATGCCGTACTCGATGCCGTTGTGGACCATCTTGACGTAGTGGCCGGAGCCCACCGGGCCGGTGTGCAGCCAGCCGCGGCCAGGTGCCGGCGCCAGGGCGTCGAGCCAGGGGCGCAGGCGCGCCGCCGCCGTCTCGCCGCCGCCGAGCATGATGCAGTAGCCGTTCTCCAGTCCCCAGACGCCGCCCGACACGCCGGCGTCGGCGAAGTCGATGCCGTGCGCGGCCAGCGCCGCCGCGCGCGGCGCGTCGTCCTTGTAGTGGCCGTTGGCGCCATCGACCACCAGGTCGCCGGGCGCGAGCAGGGGGGCCAGGGTTTCCAGCGCCGTCCGCGTGGCCTCACCCGCCGGCAGCATCAGCCAGACGATGCGCGGCGCCTCGAGCGCGGCCACCAGATCGGCCAGGCTGGCGCAGGCGAGATGGCCGGTTTCCGCCGCCAGTGCCGTGCTCACGGCCTGGCCGCGGTTGTGGATGGCGATGCGATGTCCCTGGCGGGCCAGTCGCCGCGCCATGTTGCCGCCCATGCGGCCGAGTCCGACGATGCCGAATTCCATGCTGTGTCCCCGTTGAAAAAGTCGCCATGGCCCCCGCGTGGGCGCACAGCCGATGCGCCGCGGGCGGTCTTGGCCAAGGTTGCACGCATGAACCCGGCAGCGCAATCGTCCTTCGCTGTGAGTGGGCAAGCGGCTTTAGGTTTCCTCGCTGTCCTTGCCGGGCAGGCTGAACACCGGCAGGGTCAGGTTCCAGGCGATGGCGGCCAGGCGCAAGGCGGCGATGGCGGACATGCCGAGCAGGGCGGCGATGTCGCGGTCGAGGACTTCGCGCAGCAGGAGGTAGACGACGATGCCGGCGATGGCGGCGGAGGCGTACATGCGTCCGCGCCGCAGGATGAGGGGGATTTCGGCGCACAGCACGTCGCGCAGCAGACCGCCGGCGACGCCGGTGGCGGTGCCCATGATCACCGCGACGATGCCGCCATGGCCCAGGTGTTCCGCGATCTGCGCGCCGCTGATGCTGAACAGCGCGAGCCCCAGGGCGTCGGCATAGAGGATCAGACGTTCCGGCGGGTGGCGGTGGCGCGCGTAGAGCATGGTCAGCAGCGCCGCCGTCAGGCAGACGTAGAGATAGGTCGGATCGGCGATCCAGAACACGGTGCGGTCCAGCAGCAGGTCGCGCAGGGTGCCGCCGCCCACCGCGGTGACCGTGGCGATCACCGCCAAGCCGATCAGGTCCAGGCTGCGCCGCCCGGCGGCCAGCGCGCCGCTGACCGCGAAGACCGCCACCCCGAGCAGTTCGACGGCATGGAACATGAGTGGCGGGGCGGAGGTCGGCGGCAAACGGGTCAGCTTCGGAAACGGGATACCGTGTTGTGCAGGGTGTCGGCCAGATCGCGCAGTTGCCGTACCGTGCGGTCGGATTCTTCCACAGCGTGCTCCGTACGCACGGCGAAATCGGCGACCCGGTTGAGGTTCTGCGCGATACTGCCGCTCGCCTGCGATTGTTCCTTCACCGACGCGGTGATCTCTTCGACGCCCTGGCGGGCACCCAGCACCGCGCTGTGCGCGCGCTCGACGATGGCGGAGACCTCGGCGCTGCGCTTCGAGCTGTCTTCCAGCGCGGTCTCACCCTTGCGGATGGTGGCCTCCACATGGGAGGAATTGGCCTCCAGCTCGGCGGTCACCTTGTTGATCTCGTTGGCGTACTGCGCGGTCTTCTCCGCCAGCTTGCGCACCTCGTCCGCCACCACGGCGAAACCCCGGCCCTGCTCACCGGCGCGCGCGGCCTCGATGGCCGCGTTGAGGGCCAGCAGGTTGATCTGTTCGGCGATGTCCTTCACGTGCTGGGTGGCGCCGATGATGCTTTGCGTGTTGTGCAGGAACTGGCCGACGGATCCGGCCATGTCGTGCACCGCCTGCTGCACTCCAGACATGGCGCCGGTCAACTGGCCCATCATGTTGAGGCCCTGATCGGAGTAGTCGGCGCTTTGCGCGGAAACCTCCTTCACGCGCTCGGCGCCGTCCGCGACCGAGCCGATGCTGCTGGTCATCTCATCCACGGCGGCGGCGGTGGAGGTCATCGCGTTGGCTTGCTCGGTGCTGACCGCGCGCAGGCTCGAAGAAGCCTGCGCAAGATTGCCCGAAAGCTCGTGCAATTGGGAGGCGTTGTCCTTGACCCCGCGGACCATGGATTGCAGGTTGCCCACGAAGGTGTTGAATGCGCCCGATACCCGGCAAAGTTCGTTGTTCCCGCTCACATCGAGGCGGGCGGTAAGGTCTCCCTCGCCCTGGGCCAGTGCCTCCAGCGAGGTGCCCAGCAGATTGATCTGGGACAGGATGTTGGCGACGATGGCCGAGGCTATGGCCAGACCGATGACGACCGCCAGCACGCTCAGTGCCAGGGTGATGTACTGGGCGCGGGTGGTGCTGGCCTGCATGGCCTTCTCGCGCGCCTCAATGGCTTCTTTCTGGTGCTGGATGCGCTCCAGGATCAGTTTTCGTATCTCCCGCCAGGTCGGGGTTTCATCTCGGATCAGCTGTGCCTTGGCCTCCTCGGAATTACCGCTCTTCAACTGGCTCTGGATCGATGCCTGGAACGCCTGCTGCTTTGTGCGCAGCGAGGCGATGGCGCTCACCGCCTCGGCCTGGGCCGCATCCTCCCGCAGCAGTTCCCGCGTGTCGGTCAGCAGGGTATCCATCTCCTTGCTGGCCTTGTCGAAATTCTCGTAGGCCTTGGTATTCGCCGGATCAAGAATGATGTTGCGCAGCGCCTGTCCCATCTGCAGGCCGTTGGCGTACAGCTCGGTGTAGTTGAGCAGCAGTTTCTGGTCCTGCGCGATGAAGTTGTTGAACTCCGTCTTGGCGCGGTTCAGCGCCTGGTAGGAGACAAAGGCGGAAACCAGGAAGAGCAGGAATACGACGGACAGCAGAAAGACAAGTTGGGAACGGACCTTGAACCGACGCAGGTTGAACATGTGGCCTCCTTTATTCCTGGCAGGGCGAATGGTTGATTCGTACTGTCCGTATATCGGACAAAACCCGGAAACCTGTAATCGATTTCAGGGATCGCCGCCGTAGCCTCCCCCGCCCGGCGTTTCCAGGACGAACACGTCGCCCGCGAGCAGTTCGAAGGCGGCGATGCCGGGCAGGTCTTCATGCCCGCCGTCGGCGCGTTCGATCCATTGCCGGCCCGGCAGGCCCGCTTCGCCGCCGCCAAGACCGAAGGGCGCCACCCGGCGGCGCAGGGCGAGCAGGTTGGCATGCATGGGCGCGAGGAAGCGCAGGCGGCGGACGACGCCGTCGCCGCCGCGATAGGAGCCCGCGCCGCCGGAACCGCGGCGCAGCGCGAAGCGCTCGACGCGCACCGGGAATTGCTGTTCCAGTATCTCGACGTCGGTGAGGCGGGAATTGGTCATGTGGCTGTGCACCGCCGAGGCGCCGGCGAAGTCCGGCCCGGCCCCGGCGCCGCCGCAGACGGTTTCGTAATACTGGTGGCGGCCGTCGCCGAAGCTGAAGTTGTTCATGCTGCCCTGGCTGGCGGCAAGGCGCCCGAGCGCGCCGAGCAGCGCGTCGACGATGTTCTGCGAGGTCTCGACGTTGCCGGCGACCACGGCGGCCGGCGGCAGCGGGTTGAGAAGGCTGCCGGCGGGCAGATGGATGTCGAGCGGACGCAGCACGCCGGCGTTGAGCGGGATGTCCTCGCGCAGCAGGGCGCGGAAGACGTAGAGCACGGCGGAGTGGGCGATGCTCGCCGGGGCGTTGAGGTTGCCTGGCTGCTGCGCGCTGGTGCCGGCGAAGTCGATGCGGGCGCGGCCGGCGGCGCGGTCGATGCGCACGGCCACGCGGATGCGGGAACCCTCGTCCAGTTCCAGCTCGAATGCGCCGTCGCGCAGTTCGCCGAGCAGGCGGCGCACCGCCGCCTCGGCGTTGTCCTGCACGAAACCCATGTAGGCGGGGACCGCGGCCTCCCCCGTTTCCTCCTCCAGTTGCCGTAGCAGGCGCTGGCCCAGGGCGTTGGCGGCGACCTGGGCCTTGAGGTCGGCGATGTTCTGCTCCGGATTGCGCGCCGGATGCGGGTTGCCGCCCAGCCAGGCACGTGCCTCGGCTTCCAGGAAGCGGCCGTCGCGCACCAGCAGCAGGCCGTCCGAGCGACAGCCTTCCTCGTCGATGTGGCGGCTGCCGGCGGGCATGGAGCCGGGGCTGATGCCGCCGACGTCGGCATGGTGGGCGCGCGAGGCGACGAAATAGCGGAGCTGTTCGCCCTTCCCGTCGAACACCGGCGAGACCACCGTGATGTCCGGCAAATGGGTGCCGCCGGCATAGGGCGAGTTGAGCAGATAGGCATCGCCGGCGCGCATGTGCGGGCCACCGCCGCCGTCCTCTCCCACAGCGGGTGGGCGTGGCGGGAAGGCTTGCAGGACGGCGCGCACGGAATCGCCCATGCTGCCCAGGTGCACCGGGATGTGCGGGGCGTTGGCGATGAGGTCGCCGCGGACGTCGAACAGGGCACAGGAAAAATCCAGGCGTTCGCGGATGTTCACCGAGCGCGCGGTGTTCTGCAGGGCGCGGCCCATGTCCTCGGCGATGCTCATGAAGCGCCGGTTGAACAGGCTGAGCCAGGCGGGGTCGGGCCGCAGCGGGTCGGGCCGGCGCCGGGCAGGGCTGCCCGCGCTGAGCAGCAGGTCGCCTCGGGCGGTCATCTCCGCGTTCCAGCCCGGTTCCAGCACCAGGGTGGAACCGGCTTCCACGATCAGGGCCGGGCCGGCGATGACCTGGCCGACGCGCAGGTCCTGCCGCCGGTAGAGGTCGGTGTCACGCCAGGCGCCATCCAGGTAGACCCGCCGCCGGGCGAATGGCCGGGCATCGGTCGTGGCGGCGACGGGATAGGCTTCCGGCTCGCCGCCGCCGGCCACGGTCTCGATTTCCAGGGCCGCGCAGACCAGGGCGCGGCCCGGGTCGGCGTAGCCGAAGCGGGCCTGGTGCTGGTCGTGGAAGGCCGCCGCCATGGTTTCAGGATCGGCCAGGGGGATGGCCAGGGTGGTGTCCGAGCCCTGGTAGCGGAGGAGGGCGCGCTTTTCTCCCTCCCCCGCCGGGGGAGGGTCGGGGAGAGGGAACTCCCTTTGCCACAGGGATAAGAGAGTTTCCAAGCTTGCTCCCTCTCCCCCCGCCCCTCCCCCGGTGGGGGAGGGGAGCTGCCGCTCGACCGCGATCTGGCGGATCGTCCGCCGTTCGGCGAGGCCGATGCCATAGGCTGAAAGCACCGAGGCGAAGGGCGAGATCAGCACCCGGCCGATCCCCAGGCGGGCGGCCACCGCGCAGGCGTGCTGGCCGCCGGCGCCGCCAAAGCCGACCAGGGTGAAGTCGGCCGGATTGACGCCGCGCGCCAGGGTGATGTGGCGGATGGCGTCGGCCATGTGCTCCACGGCGACGTCGAGGAAGCCCGCCGCCAGTCGCTCCGGGGTGTAGTCCAGGCCCAGGCCGGCGTTGACCCGCTCGGCCAGGGCGCGGAAGGCGGTGGCCACGGCCTCGGCGTCCAGGGGCTGATTCGCGCCGGGGCCGAACACCGCCGGAAAACAGTCGGGCTGGAGGCGGCCGAGCAGCAGGTTGGCGTCGGTCACCGCGAGCGGACCGCCGTTGCGGTAGCCGGCCGGCCCCGGCAGGCTGCCGGCGGAAGCGGGTCCCGCCAGCAGGCGCTGGCCATCGAATTTCAGGATGGAGCCTCCGCCCGCCGCGACGGTGTGCACGCCCAGCATGGGCACGCGGATGCGGTGGCCGGCGATGCGGGTGTCGAGGCTGCGCTCGAACTCGCCGGCGAAGAGGGAGACGTCGGTCGAGGTGCCGCCCATGTCGAAGCCGATGAGCCGTTCGAAACCCGCCGCGCGGCCGACCTTGGCCATGCCGATGAGGCCGCCGGCGGGACCCGACAGCACGCTGTCCTTGCCCTGGAATTGCGCCGCCTCGACGAGGCCGCCGTTGGACTGCATGTATTCCAGCGGCGTGCCCGCCGGCAGGGCCCGCGCGACCTGCGCGACGTAGCGCCGCACCGGCGGCGACAGCGTGGCATCGAGCACGGCGGTTTCGGCGCGCGGCACGAACTTGATGAGGGGGCTGGCCTGGTGCGAAAGACTGACCTGCTCGAAGCCGGCCTGCCGCGCGATCTCCGCCGCTTCCAACTCATGCGCGGGATTTCTCCAGGCATGCACGAAGGCGATGGCGCAGGCCTTGAGACCCGACTGCCGGGCTTTGGCCAAGCCTTGCGCCAGGGCCTCCCGTTGCAGGGGCTGGAGCACGCCGCCGTCGGCGGCGACGCGCTCCGCCGCTTCCATCACCCGCGCATACAGCGGCGCCGGCTTGCGGATGTCCAGCGCGAAGATGTCCGGCCGCGCCTGGTCGCCGATGTCCAGAGCGTCGGCGAAGCCCTCGGTGACCACCAGCAGGGTGGCTTCGCCGGTATGGGTGAGCAGGGCGTTGGTGCCGACCGTGGTGCCCATCTTCACGGCGGCGATGGCCTCGGCGGGCAGCGGATCGTCCGGCCTCAGGCCTAGAATCGCGCGCATGCCGGCAATGGCCGCGTCGGCGTAGGCGAGGGGGTTTTCCGACAGCAGCTTGCTCTGGATCAGGCGCCCGTCGGGCGCGCGGGCGACGACGTCGGTGAAGGTGCCGCCCCGGTCGATCCAGAATTCCCATTTATTATGCATTATAACTTAATAATCAGTATGTTATACATGTTAACAACAGTTGACACAATAATTTTTGGCTAGATAAATCAATGGGTTAGTAAACTGCGATTTTCACATAGTTGACAAAAAATTAAAATTGCATGAACGCAAAATTGCGAATTGTATAAATACATCGTGTGACATGAAAACAGGGATGCACGATGTTGAGCAGACAAGTATTAGCCAACGCATGGTCAAAACGGTTTGCTGGGTTGAATGATGGATACTGGATCAGTTTAAACTCAAAGATCCATGTCAAGGGCCGACACGATCATGCCATTCAAGACAAGTTTATTAAGTTCGAAGGCATGGTTAGTAAATTCATAGACCATATGAACGGTCAATGCTTTGGAAGAAAATATGTAAGACGTGAGCATGAAGCTAAGTTGACATGCCTAGTTGGTTACGAGGTCGGCGATGTTGAGGGATTGATACACTGTCACATTGCAGCAGCGCATAATGGCAGCACCAATCGAACAGTAGATGATGTCAGACGAATCTCCAAATGGAAATGGCAAAAAATATGTAAAACCAACGGGAGTGAGCAGTTCGTTGATGTAGATGGAATTGGCAATATTCATGACCGCATTTGGTACATGACAAAACAATCAGAGCAACATCAAAGATTGTTTGGTGAGTTCAACTTTTCGCTTCATTGAAGCGAGTGAAGCCTGCAAGTTACGCGGCAAATTTCGTGATGAGACAACTTGAAATGGCAAGGCACTGGAAAGAGGGTGCAGAGTTATTTATTGTCAGAATTTCTATAAATCAAAAATATAAGGAGTTATATGTTAGAGAAAGTAATAACAACCAAACAGGAGCTGATCAAGTTATTGCAATCGTCAAATATTAGAAAGATAATCGCATCTGATGTGCATAAAGAAAGCGAAATCAACGAACTTGCTAAATCTGCGAAGCAGATATTGCGAAGCAATTCACAAGTGACAATATTCGTGATTTCGACTTGAAAGGAAAAATATGACTAGACCAGTTACACAAGATCATATGACCAGCTTGCGATTGCCGAAGGAATGGAACGATTGGGTCAAGCAGTTCGCAGATAAATGGGCAGCAACACCGGCGTATGTTTATAGATCAGCCATCCGCGAGTTCATTAGGCGCCAAGGTGGACAGCCATAAACAGAAATGTCAGCGGGTCTTGTTGAATGTTAGTTCAATATTGAACTGATTACCAACCCGTTATGCGGCTTTCTTAAGCACTACCAATTGATTACCTGCAATGAGATTGGCTCCTGATTTGATGGCTTTGTCTACTGATGCTGAATTTTTGGGGTTATTGATGAAGCTCAGCTTACTATCAATTATTATAAGCTTCTTGTGTTCCATGTAAGCGAACAGTGCCATCATTTCTTGTGCATCAGTTGTCGATAGCTTGGGCTGGATATTGATTTTGAGCTTAAGCTTTCTTCCTCGATATGTGACTGGGTTCTTTATCCGATCCGTGACTCGTTTTGGCTTAAATAGTCTGATTACATCGGCAGTTGTATGTCGATTCAGTAATTTTTGGGCAATCATATCCTTGATGTTTTTTTCTGGTAAGTTGGCAATCAGATAAATCGAAGACCAACTTTGTGGCAGATAATCGAAGTACTTTAGTAGCTTCTTGGTGTTTTGACCAATTACCATGTATTTTTTTATTTGCGATTTGCTTAGAATAGGGTCTATTCCATTCTTGTCGCAGAACTCAAAGAAAAAATTACCGTTGGTGCTTACAAAATAGTATATCCAGCAACTTTTCAGGATGTTTTCAACTGACTTTTTCCCGCACAAAGATAACTGCTCATATAAGTGATTGCACTTGTCATCATCGTTCATGGCTTTGTAAGTAGGGTTAATTCCAAGTTCCTTGCGAAAGTCGTTTAGTGTAATATTTGTCATTAGTGGCTCCTGTATAATTAAGTTAATATACATGCCGATTGTGGCATGTATATTAACTATGCAATCTTTATGAATTAATGTCAAATTTAGTATTTTCTGTTGGCTGCGATATGCTTTTATTGCTGGTTGGCCTGTAAAAGTTCAAAATTGAACTTGAAATATATGCATGAAACACATCAATAACATCAGGATTGACTATTAAGACATGGTGGATGACAGATGATCGAGGCGCACAATTGTTTGCAGAACCGCCTACGCCGACGATACAGGTGGTTTCTGGTGATGCCCTTGTGTTGGGATCAAGGGATCACAGATCGTTGGTCCTTGAGGTTCCGCTCAACTTGCCGATCAATCATCTCGTTCAGAAGTTCCGTGAGATTGTCAGCAAGCACCACGAAGGGAAGAAAGGCCATCGGCAACGCCCTTTTTGAACGACAACCCGTGACCGTGGGGAATCTCTGGAATTTCAAGTTCGATCTTGTGCATATTTTCCACCCTTATTTTTTCATCAGGCCCATGCTAGGCACTACGTCGTGATACTCGAAGTCTGGGCCGTTAAACCGAAAAACATAGCGTTTGGCGCCCACGTAACCACCGAGCCGGTTCTTGGCATTAACTTGGCAAATGACGAGATAGCCGTAGTCGGTATCGAAGCCCACGCCTTTCCAAATCCATGCCTCATTCGATACGTCACTGCATTCCACCACTGCGCTGTACGGATCAATAAGTGTATTTTTCAAGTACCCATTGATCTTGGCCATGGCTTCCTCCTTTGTGGGTTTCGGCCAGTACTTGACTTGATTTATCGGTTTTACTGTGGCGGCACACCCTGCCAAGGCGAGTGACAGAAAAAACGTGGTTGCTACGAACAGTTGCTTCATCGATGCGCTCCTTTTAGGCATAACGTTTGAGTTCAGCGGCGGGCGGCTTTTCGCCCGTCCGCTGGAACGATTTGTTATGCCTCTCCGTGCTACTTCTTCTCAGGCATTGCTGAGGAATGGTGGCTTGTAATTAGCCACTCTGA
>VGVT01000002.1 GCA_016873935.1 Betaproteobacteria bacterium
TCCAGGCCCCGCAAAATCCATGGCTTCCGCTCTCCCCTGGAGGTCTACGCCGAATTGCTCATCAAGGCTCAACAGCCTGATTCCAATTCGATTTCTTCAACTGTTGCACTTGGTACTTGAAACCGCCGGTTGATTGAAGTCGGCACTCTTCCGATAGGCGTACTGCCAGATCTCAGCCGCTCCCTTCTTGATGAATACGACAGTATTTGTTGCGGCAGGGGCAATGGACTTCTTGAAACCCGGTCCGGCCGTCCGGACCTTCGAGACCGCACTAGCGAACCGGCTCGAAAACTCCGCTGCGGCAGCGTTCACCTTCTTGACCTGATCGGGGTGGTTCTTGTCGGCGCAAACCAATTCAAGCGTGACGGCGGTGCCGCCCACGAGCAGGCCTACACCTACGACCAACGGCATAGCCGCCACTGCCGCCGCCGGAGCGCCGATGGTTCCGGCAATGTAGCCTGATGAGCCAGTAAGGATTAGCGCCCCGCTACTATGCGTGACTGCTGTCAGTCCAGTTGCTGAAGCAACACCACCAGCCGTAGCAGTTGCGCCGCCGGCCGCGCCTGACACGGCAGCGACGGCCTTGCTCTGGCTGGGTGCATATGTGCAGACCACTTCTCTTGGTGGCGCAGCAGATGAAGACGTGGCGATGAGAAGGGTCAGCGGTAGGATGGTTCGTCGCATTCTTACTCCGGCTTATCAGGGACGATGAATCTCCAAAATCTGTGGGCTGCGGTCTAGCAGTTTATTCAAAAGACCCATGGATCATGAACTACATAGAGACCGAGCCAGAAAGATGCTAACTAATTGAATTATAATATAATTATATAGAATTTATCTCTATATTGATGCATGAAAAGGCGGACGCAGTGCGAGCATAGTTCATGCTGATGGTGTCAGTCACCCCAAGGGTCTTGAACGTCTCCTGCTGACCCAATGCAGCCGACTAGTCCGGCCCTCTCTGGGGCAGGTGTCAGCGCGAAAGCCGCCCATCCCCTCCGATCAAGCTCTCATATCGACAGGTGCCAGCCTGCCACGATGGACGCACCGCCATCACTACTGCGGCTTGAGCATGCCACCCTGATGCGCGCGGTTTGCCGCAATGCACTCCCCTCGCCGCAAGCCCCCCGCATCGGGTCGTCCATGCCAGCGGGAATGCCGGTGTCTCGAACCCGCTGACTCGTTTCGCCGGCGGTAGACTTTGCGGATTCGATCATCAGGAGCGCGCCATGTCGCGAACAACCAGATTGCTTGCCGCCCTGCTGCTCGGCCTAGCCTTCGCCGCGCCGGGGGCCTGGGCGCGCGACGAAGGCGCCTACCCGCCGCTCGAACTGAACATCGCCCACATCAACGACCACCATTCCAACCTGGCGCCGTTCGCGGAGTTCGATCTCACCGTCGGCGGCGTGCCGACGCGCGTCGAGGCCGGCGGCATGGCGCGCACGGCGGCACGTTTGCGTGCCCTCGACGGCACGCCCAACCTGCTCAAGCTGCATGCCGGCGATGCCATCACCGGCACCCTTTTCCACACCCTGTTCAAGGGCGAGGCCGACGCGGCGCTGATGAAGACCCTCTGCTTCGACGCCATGTCACTCGGCAACCACGAGTTCGACGACGGCGATGCCGGCCTGCGCCGCTTCCTCGACTTCATGCGCCAGGGGGGCTGCTACACCCCGGTGCTCGCGGCCAACGTCGAACCCGAGGTCGGCACCCCCCTGGCGCCCCTGCATCGCGGCGACTATCTGCAACCCTACCTGGTGAAGTGGATCGGCGGCGCACCGGTGGGCATCATCGGCATCGTCGTGCGCGGCAAGACCCGGGATTCCTCGCGGCCGTTGCCGACCACCCGCTTCCTCGACGAAGCCGAGACGGCGCAGCGCCAGATCGACGCACTCAAGGCCCAGGGCGTGCGTCACATCGTCCTGCTCACGCATCACGGCTACCAGGCCGACCTGGCGCTGGCGGCCAAGCTGAGCGACGTCGACGTCATCATCGGCGGCGACTCGCACACCCTGCTCGGTGATTTCGCCGCCTACGGCCTGGCCGCCGCCGGCCCCTATCCGACGCGCGCCACGAACCGGGACGGCGACCCGGTCTGCGTCGGCCAGGCCTGGGAATACAACAAGGTTGTCGGTCACATGAACGTCCGCTTCGACAGCCGGGGCCGGGTCGCCGACTGCGTCGGCCAGGCCACGCTGCAGATCGGCGACCGCTTCAGCCGCGCCGATGCCGCCGGCAGTTTCGCGCCGGTCGACGAAGCCACGCGCCAGGACATCCTCGCCGCGCTGGCCGCGCAGCCCGCTGTCCAAGTGGTGACGCCGGAGCCGATGGCCGAGGCCGAGATCGAGCGCTACGCCGGCCTCATGGAAAAGCTGACCCGGCGGGTCATCGGCAGTGCCGCCGAGCCGCTCTGCCTGGTGCGCATCCCCGGCGAGGCGGCCGGCCGCGGCGGCGGCGTCGCCGGCTGCGAGGGCGCGTACCGACTGGCGCGCGGCGGCGACATCGTGCAGGTGGTCGCCGAGGCTTTCCTGGCCGCCAGCAGGCGCGCCGACTTTGCCCTGCAGAACGCCGGCGGCGTGCGCATCTCGCTGCCTGCCGGGCCTATCAGCTTCGAGTCCGCCAACAAGGTCCTGCCCTTCGCCAACGTCCTGGTCGAGATGCCGGTCACCGGCGCGCAACTCGTCGCCGCCCTGGAGGATGCCGTCGCCAATCACCTGGACCAGGGCGGCTCCAGCGGCGGCCATCCCTACATGGCCGGGGCGCGCTGGGACCTCGACCTGTCCAGGCCGCGCGGCCAGCGCTTCAGCAACGTCCAGGTGCGCGACCGCCAGACCGGAGTCTGGTCGGCGATCGACCCCGCGCGCGCCTATACCCTGGTCACCAACGACTTCCTGGCCAGCGGCAAGGAAGGCTACGCCACGCTCGGCGCGATCCACGCCACCGGCAACTACGTGAACACCTACCTGCCCTACACCCAGACCTTCGTCGACTACGTCCAGGGGAAGGGCGCCGTGACGCGACCGGCGACCGCGGACTACAGCCACCAGCGCGTGATCACCCGTGAAGGCAAGGCGCTATGAGTCCTCGGCCGGCCGCATCGTCGAGTCGGCGGCGCGGACGATCGCCACCATCCAGGGCATCAGCGATGCGCTGCATCAATCGTCTGTTGGAAAAGCACGGACTCAAGGGCGAGGGGTGATGCCCGAGCGGTAACGCTTTAGCGCGGATCGTCCCGCGACTCCTTGTCCGCTTCGTCCGTCTTGCGCTGCCGCGCCAGCTCGCGCTGGTAGGCCTCGGCGTCGCCGAACTCGGCGAAGCGCTGGTAGTACTCGTGCGCCGCCAGCACCCGGCGCGCGTGCTTGATCGGGCACCAGTACAGCTCCGTGCGGCCGGCCACATCCTTGATGTAGGCGGCGACGCCGTTGGCGTAGGCGCAATAGGCGCAGTTGAGGCGTTCCAGCAGGTTGAGGTAGGCGAGCTCGCCGCGATCGAAATGCAGGTAATCGCCGCGCCGCACGCGCGGGATGCCGTAAAGAGGGAAGCAGAGGCGCTGGTAGACAGTCACCGCCAGGTCGGCCAGGGCGATGGGCACGATCAGGCTGTAGATGATGGGCGCCGAGATCAGGCTCGCCAGGCTGGCGTGGCTGACGTAGCGCAGCAGGCCGACCTTGAGGCGGCGCTGGCGCGCCAGCATGTCCTGCTCGAAGCGGATGCGGTGGTTCTCGATGCGGAACTGGAATTCCTCGCGGCGCCGGTCCAGCTCCGCCTCCATCTCCTCCTGCAGTTCCCTGATCCGGCCGATCAGTTCGTTGATTTTCGGATTCACGGCGGGGTCCTCGATGAGGTGGACGGAACGGTCCCGGTGGACCGACTGGCGGCGCGGCGGGGTGCCGCCGCCCTACTCCTCCGGCAGGAACCGGAGAGAGACCGAGTTGAGGCAGTAGCGCAAACCGGTGGGTGGCGGCCCGTCCTCGAAGACGTGACCGAGGTGGCCGTCGCAGCGGCGGCAGCGGATCTCGGTGCGCAGCATGCCGTGGCTCACATCGCGCAGAGTGCGGATGTGATCGGGGTCGCAGGGCTGGAAGAAGCTGGGCCAGCCAGTGCCGGACTCGAACTTGCTGTCGGACCTGAACAGCGGCAGGCCGCACAGGCGGCAGGCGAATACCCCGGCGCGCTTTTCCTTGAGCAGGCCGCCGCAGAACGGCGGCTCGGTGCCCTGGCGCAGCAGCACGCGGCGTTCCTCGTCGTCGAGCCCCGCCGCCAGCGCCTGTTTATCGGCTTCCGGCAGCGGCGTCAGATCGTGTCCCGAGGCGGAACGCAGCGGCACCGGCTCATGCTCGCTCATGGCCTACCTCAGCGCCGCGCCCCGGCGCTCAGATGTAGGTGAGTTCCGACCAGCGCCGTTCCTCCACCAGGCGCTGCTTCACCGACTGCCAGCGCTCGGCGGAGCCGGCCGCCTTCTCCATGGCCTGGTCGAGGGCGTCGGCGATCTTCTTCATGCCAGCCAGATAGACGCAGGTCTTGTCGTCCTGCACCAGCTTCCACACCTCGGCGGCGTTGTCCTCGATGCCCTTGCCCAGCGCGTCGGCCTCGTCGTCGAGGATGCCCTGGCGCAGCGACTGGATGGCCTTGAAGGTCTTCTCGTCGAGGTAGTTGGTGAGGTCGTCGTTGAGGTCGTTCATGTACAGCATCTCGGTGCCGGTGCGCGCGCCGAAATACAGGCGGACCTTGCCCTTCCAGCCCTTCTGCTCCTCGTAGATGCGGCGCATGAAGGCGCGGAAGGGGGCGATGCCGGTGCCGGTGCCGAGCATGAGCAGGTTGCTGCTGGGGTCGGCGGGAATGCGGAACGGGCTGCGATGCGGGCCGGTCAGGGTGATAAGGTCGCCCACCTGCGCGTCGCACAGATAGTTGGAAGCGACACCGGCATACTGCTCGCCGGACACTTCGTCGATGTAGAAGCAACGTCTTACCAGCAGTTCAAGTTCGACGCCGCCCTCCTCCGCCTTGGCGTTGGCGATGGTGTAGTAGCGGTGATGCGTCTTGTTGCCGAAGGCATGTGGCCCCGGAACCAGCACGCCGATGTTCTGCCCTTCGAGGAAGTAAAAGGCGGGCTCGTCGATGCGCAGATGAATCTGGCGCACCTCGTCGGTGTTCTCGGAAGTGACGCGCCGGGTGGAAACGACCACCGCCTCGGTGGTCTCGCTGGTGTCTGGCTGGAAATCGCTGTCGGTCATGGCTGCACTCGCAAATCAGAACGGGATGCGGAAAAGGGTATGCTGCAATGCAGTAATTCTATCCCGGAGTCGGCGGAAACCAAATCCCTGTTTTTGACAAGGTGATGCCTTGCGCCGACGCCGGACGCACGTCAATCCGGCATGTTGGAACCAGGCCCCTTGTCCCTGGTGACGAAATACATGCCGGCGGCCGCGAGGATCATCCACAGCACCATGGCGCCGGCGCCCAGGTGTTCCCATAACCTGCCCAGGAACAGCAGCAGGACCAGGGAAAGTCCCAGCAGGACATTGCCGATCCAGAAATCGCGGCCGTGTTTCTCTTGCATCGGTTTCTCCGAAAGTTGACGATCAGCCGGGGTACAAGCCCGCATAGCTTACGCCCTTGCGCGGCTCCGCCATCATCTCCGCGACGCTGTCGCGCCAGGCGAGGTAATGTGCGGTCTGTTTATGCGCGGCGGCATCCGTGGGGCTGGCGTAAGCCTCGTACAACAGGAAACGGCAGGGATCGGCCGGGTCTTGCAACACGTCGAAACGCCGGTTGCCGGGCTCGCGGATGGAGGCCTCGTGGTTCAGGCGGCAGGCCTCGACGAAAGCGGCGATGGTTTCAGCTTTGACGCGCACGTGGACCAGGGTGACATGCATGGCGCTCTCCTTTGCCGGTGGGTCGATGACATCGGCCCGGTGCTGCCGCCGCCTTTGACCAGACGGCGGGACGACGGACTTGCGGCGACGCTCAGGGCTTGATTTCCACCCTGCGGTTGGGAGCCAGGCAGGCGATGGTGGCCTTGCTGGCACCACCCTTGCATTGTTTCACCGGCTCGCTCTCGCCCTTGGCGATGACCTCGACGTCGGCGGCGGCGACGCCCTTCTCCACCATGTACTTCTTCACGGTTTCCGCCCGGCGGCCGGACAGCTTGAGGTTGTAGGCAGACGGCCCGAGGCGGTCGGCATGGCCGGTCACCCGCAGGATCGTACCCTTGGGCAGGGGCTGTTGCAGCCAGGCGTCGAGCTCGGCGCGGCCCTGGGCGCTGAGTTCGGCGCGGTCGAAATCGAAATGGGCAAGGCCGTCCTCCAGGGTGATCGGCTGCGGCGCGGCGACGGCTGCGGGTGTCGTCGGGGAGGAAGCTTGCTTCACGGCGGCGGGTGCCGGCGCTGCCGGCACGATGGCTACGCTTGTCGCCGGCGCGGCAGCAGCGGCTGGCGCCAGCGCGATCGGTGGCTTGCTGGCCGGCACCGGGCTCGGGGCGGGGGCGGGCTTGACAGGCGCTTGCGCGACCTCGGCCGGGCGCGTGGGCAGTGGCGCGGCAGCGGCCTTGGTTTCCGCGGCGGGCGCGGCGGCAACGATTTCGGGCCGGGGTGCGGGGGTAACCACCACTGTCGGCGCCGGACTCGCGGCGGCCACGGGCAAGCTCGCCGCGACGGCTTTCCTGTCCACCGGGGCAACCGTCGGGGGCGTCACCGCTGGCTGGGCGGGGGTAGAGACCGCAACCGGCGCGGGGGCGAGCACCGGGGCCGGCGCTGGAGCGGCAACCGGGGCCGGGACGGGAGCCTGCATGACGGGTTTGGCCGCCACCGTGCTGGGCATCGGGGCGGGCTGGGGCGCGGCGGCGGCCTGGGCCGGGAACGGCGGCAGGAACGGATAGGGTGGCAGCGCCTGCGTCATCGGCGCATTCAGGGGCAACGCCACCAGGGGCGGCACGCCGGGCGGCACACATTGCGGCGCGGGGCCGACCATGCCGACGGGCTCGCACTGGCTGAAGCCGTTGGACAGGGTACGGCAGACCTGACTGATCGAATAGATGAACAACTGGGCGCAGTCCTGCGCCCGCACGGAGACGGGCTGAAACATAGCCGTGGCCATGAGCGCCACTACCAGAGCGCGTGGTTGCATGGGGAACCCCTATGAATTGTGTGGTTGCGACATTTCCGGATAGGCCTCCTTTATGCGGGTTGAGGCGGCTTCCGGTCAATCTCCGTGCGGGGTTCCGACACACATGGCCGAGGCGGCGGCGGACCACCATCGCCCCGGTCCGGTCGAAACCCGCGCGGGGAATGGAAGGGCGGCGGCGCGGGGTTGTGGCGATAACACCACGCCCGCGCCGATCGCTCCCACCCCGCCAGGGTCAGAGCGACTGCTTGCCGCCCTCGTCCACGCTCAGCGCGGCCTGCGCCGCGGCCAGGCGGGCGATGGGCACGCGCGGGCCGGAGCAGGACACGTAGGTCAGGCCGACCTTGTGGCAGAAGCGGATGGAGGCCGGATGGCCGCCGTGCTCGCCGCAGATGCCCACCTTCATGTCCGGACGCATGCTGCGCCCCCAGCCCACCGCCAGTTCCATCAGGCGGCCGACGCCCTTCACGTCGAGCACCTCGAAGGGGTTGTCCTGCAGGATCTTGTTCTGGTTGTACATGGGCAGGAACTTGTTCTCGGCATCCTCGCGCGAGAAGGAGAAGGTGGCCTGGGTCAGGTCGTTGGTGCCGAAGGAGAAGAATTCCGCTTCCTCGGCCAGGCTCTCGGCGCGCATGCAGGCGCGCACCACTTCCATCATGGTGCCGAACTTGAAATCCAGCCTGACGTTGTAGTGCGTCTCCACGGCCTGGCGGATGGCGTCCACGTGCTTGCGCACGGCCTTGAGTTCCTCGGCGGTGCAGACCTGGGGCACCATGATCTCCGGGTGCACCTCGACGCCGTCCCGCTGGCATTCGGCGGCGGCCTCAAGGATGGCGCGGATCTGCATGGAATAGATCTCCGGCGAGGTCAGGCCCAGACGCACGCCGCGATGGCCCAGCATGGGGTTAACCTCGAACAGTGCCCGCACCTTCTTGAGCATGGATTCCTTCTTCTGGATGACCTGGTCCACCAGCACCGGGTCGATGCCGCGCTGGACCTGCTGCTGGGGCTGGCCGCCCCGGCCCCGGGCCATGAAGTCCACGGTGTCGGCCAGGACCTGGATGCCCCGGGCGGTATCGCGCAGATGCTTCAACTCCTCGATCTCGTCCACCAACTGCTCGGCGGTGGGCAGGAACTCGTGGATGGGCGGATCCAGCAGGCGCACGGTGACCGGGCGTGGCGCCATGACCTTGAAGATCTCCCGGAAGTCGCCGCGCTGGATGGGCAGCAGCTTGTCCAGGGCAGCCTGGCGGTCCTCCAGGTTCTCGGCGACGATCATTTCCACCACGATGGGCAGCCGGTCGATAGCGTTGAACATGCGCTCGGTGCGGCACAGGCCGATGCCCATGGCGCCGTACTTCAGCGCCCGCGCGGCGTCGGTGGGGGTGTCGGCGTTGGCCCGCACCTGCAGGCGGGCGGCCTCGTCGGCCCAGGACAGCAGGGTCACCAGTTCCTGGCTGAATTCGGCCTCGGTGGTGGGCACCTCGCCGAGATACACCTTGCCGGAGGAGCCGTCGATGGTGATGGTGTCGCCCTCGCGGAAGACGCTGTCGCCGACGATGGCCTGGCGCATGCGCACGTCCACGTGGATGCCCTCGGCGCCGGCGACGCAGGGCTTGCCCATGCCGCGAGCGACCACGGCGGCGTGGCTGGTCTTGCCGCCGCGACTGGTGAGAATGCCTTGCGAGGCGAAGAAGCCGTGGATGTCCTCGGGCTTGGTCTCCTCGCGCACCAGGATGACCCTTTCGCCACTCCGGCCCATCTTCTCCGCGCGGTCGGCGTCGAACACGGCGATGCCCGAGGCGGCGCCCGGCGAGGCGGGCAGGCCGGTGGCGACGGAAGTGGCCTTGGCCTTGGGATCCAGGTGCGGGAACAACAACTGCTCCAGCATTTCGGGCTGGATGCGCATGAGTGCCTGCTTCTTGTCGACCAGGCCCTCGCGCACCATGTCCACCGAGGTGCGCACCAGGGCGTGCGCGTTCATCTTGCCGTTGCGCGTCTGCAGGCAGTAGAGCACGCCCTTCTCGATGGTGTACTCGTAGTCCTGCACTTCCTTGTAGTGGGATTCCAGGCGATCGCGCAGCCCCACCAGCTGCCGGTAGAGGTCGGGCATCTCCTCGGCCAGGGCGGCCACCGGCTTCGGCGTGCGGATGCCGGCGACGACGTCCTCGCCCTGGGCATTGGTGAGGTATTCGCCGAACATGACGTTCTCGCCGGTGCCCGGATCGCGGGTGAAGCCGACGCCGGTGGCGGAATCGTCACCCATGTTGCCGAACACCATGGCCACCACGTTGACCGCGGTGCCGTTTGCCATGGCCGGGGTGATCTTGAACTCGCGCCGGTAATCCACCGCGCGCTTGCCGCCCCAGGAGTTGAACACCGCCTTGATGGCGATCTCCAGTTGCTCGTAGGGGTCGGCCGGGAAGGGCTTGCCGGTGTGGTGGTGCACCACTTCCAGGAAGCGTTCGGCGATCTCGGCCAGGTTCTGGGCGGTGAGCGCCAGGTCGTGCTTGACCCCGGCCTTGTCCTTGACCAGTTCGAACTCGGCGTCGAAACGCTCCTCGGGCACGCCCAGGGCCACCTTGCCGAAGAGCTGGATGAAGCGGCGGTAGGCGTCGTAGCCGAAGCGCTCGTTGCCGGTCTGGGCGATGAGCCCATGCAGGGTCTCGGCGTTGAGGCCGAGGTTGAGGATGGTGTCCATCATGCCCGGCATGGACATGGCGGAACCGGAACGCACCGACACCAGCAGGGGGTTCTCGCCACCGCCGAACTTCTTGCCGCTGGCCGCCTCCACCTTGGCCAGTTGCTGCCGCACCTCTTTCATCACGCCCTCGGGCAGATGGTGGTGAGGGTGGTCGAGGTAGGCCAGGCAGGCCTCGGTGGTGATGACAAAACCCGGCGGCACGCGCAGGCCGATCTGGGTCATCTCGCACAGGTTGGCGCCCTTGCCGCCGAGCAGATGCTTGTTCTTGCCGTCGCCTTCGGAAAAGGCGTATACCCATTTCGTTTGCATTGCGGCCTCCGTCGTGTCGAATTGGGCATTCTAGTGGATTGCGGCGAGCTTGGCGGAGGCCGGGGGTGGTCGCGTCAACCGGATCATCCTCCCGCGCATTGCGCTACAAGCCCGAGAGGTAAACACTTGCCACTTTTCAGAGAGGTCGCCATGTCCCATCCCACTCCGTTCCCCCGCCGCCACTACACGCGCTTCTGGTTGTTCGCCCTGCTGGCGATGTTCTGGCTATTGCAGGCCGCGCCCGCGCGGGCCACCGCCGAAAGCGACACCTACGACCAGGACTCCATCGTCAAGGAGGCCGAGCGATTTTTCGGCGAAACCACGGAGGGTCTGGCCAAGGTGATCGAGAAGGCCTTCAAGGAACAGGGCCGGCCGGTGGGCTACATCAAGGGCGAGGAGCTTTCCGCCGCCATCACCGTCGGCCTCAGCTACGGCAAGGGCGATCTGCAACTGAAGAACGGCCAGAGCGCCCGCGTGTTCTGGCAGGGGCCCTCGGTGGGCTTCGACCTGGGCATGAACGCCTCCAAGGTGTTCGTCCTGGTCTACAAGCTCAAGGACACCAATGCCATCTACCAGCGCTTCCCCGGTGTCGATGGCAGCCTCTACTGGCTGGCGGGCGTGGGCATGAACTACCAGCAGCGCGACGCCATCGTGCTCGCCCCCATCCGCCTGGGCGTGGGCTGGCGCGCCGGCGCCAGCGTCGGCTACATGCATTACACGCGGGAACGCTCGTACAACCCGTTCTAACCGCCAGGGTTGACGCCCGGATCGCCGGCAGGACAGCCTCGACGCCTCCCGCTTCCGCCGCGCCGGCAAGCGCTTCGAGCCGGCGCGGATACGGCGCTCAGGCCGCCTTGCCCGGCCGGGGTCCGGCGCTGCGCAGATTGACCAGCCGTTTCATGGCGTCGAACCAGAACGGCGCGCCCAGACACACGGCGAGGGCGGTGAGCAGCCAGCCCAGCAGCTTCATGGACATATCCGCGTCTTCGGTCTCGATGGTGGCGCCCAGGCAGTCGCCCAGCCTTCCGAGGCGAGACATCAACCAGTTGGCCTGTTGCGTCGCGGGCTCGACGGCGGGACAGGCGAAACCGATGGGCAGGCCGGCGTCGGCCAACGTCCGCAGCTCCCCTCGCGTTTCCTGGAGCGACAGCGCGGGCGCCGTGTCGGTCCCGGTCAGGCGGTCGGCGACCTCGGCCACCTGCGCGCGCTGGGCGGGGGAATGGGCCAGGGAGGTGGCGATGCGCAGCGCATCGACGTTGAACAGCACGGCCACCCCCAAGGCGATGAAGAACAGCCTTTTCTGGGCATAGGCCTTGTACCAGCCGCTGACCCGGTCCATGGCGGTGTCGAACCAGGCATCCATGCCGGCCAGGGCGGCGGCCAGGTCGGGCGCGGTATCCACCACCGGTTGCAGGGCGTGGCCGACGTGCAGGTCCTTCAGCTTCGCCTCGCGCACCGCCCGCCGCAGGGTGTCCAGGGTGAGGGGGTCGTTGCCCCCGCCGTGCAGGCGCTGGCGCAGCAGCAGGGTATCGGCCAGGGCCAGGCTGAAATTGCGCGCCGGCAGATAGGAAGGCGGACTGCCCTTGCCCGGTCGGCCGCGATACAGGCCCGACACCATGGGATGGTTGATCAGGCGCAGGTACAGCCAGCGGTCCGGAACTAGGCCGCGCAGTCCCTCGCGCATAAGACGGCCGCGCGCGGAGCGGAAGCGGGCGAGGATCTCCAGCATGCCGGAGCACAGCATGGAGGCAAGGAAGAACACCAGGGCAAGGCCGATGGCCACGTCGATGAGCAGGCTCATGCAAATCTCCTAGTCGCGCCGGTCAGGGCCGGGTCAGGGAACCGCGGGCGAGGCCGACGCCCGGCAGGGCCACGGCGGGGGTGGCGTGGGCCAGATTGACCGGCCGGTAGTCGAACTCCGCCGCCCATTTCTTCAGCGCGGTCTCGTCCACCGTCTCGTTCACCGTCTCGCCGATGGGGCGTTGGTGGCGCCGCTTCAGTTTCACCCACTGGTAGGCGCCGCCCATGAACTCGGCGAAGGAATCGCGCACCGGCGAACGGTATTCGTTGCCGTCCAGGCGCAGCAGTTCGTCCGCCAGCACCAGGCCGCAATCCCGCGCCTTGGCGGCGATCCAGGCCAGCGGCGGTTCCGGCAGCAGGTCGTCGGCGTAGCCGCCGCCGACGTTGGCGTGGGCGCCGGGAAACCAGCGCTGCTCCACCACCTGGCGCTCGGGGTCGGGTATCCGTGTCCACAGGGTGGCCTGGTAGTCCTTGCGGTGCTCGTCGATGGCCAGCGCGTGGTAGGCGTGATCCACCCTCTCGCCCAACTCGGTGTCGTGGAAATCCTCGGCGTGGCTCAAGTTCAGCAGCGGCACGCCGAGGGCGCCGACGGTGTCCCAGACGCCGATGAAATGGATGCGCGCGTTGCGGGTGGTTGGACCCAGGGCGGCCATCGGCTCGCCGCCGTTCTTGTGCGAAAACTTGTAGAGGTCGGTAACGCGCGCCGCCGCGTCGAGGGCATTGCGCCTGCGCGTGCGCTCGTCCTGGGTGGTGTCGGGTTCCTTCAGGATGCCGCACTGGCCGATCAGCCCGGCCAGGCTGCGCGCGGTGAAGGCGCCGCGGCTGAAGCCGAACAGGAAGATCTGGTCATCCTCGCGCCAGTGCCGGATCAGCCAGGCATAGCCTTCGCGGACATTGCGCGTGAGGCCCTGTCCCAGCATGCCGCCGCTGAGCTTGCTGCCGACGTGGGTGCCGACGCCCTCGTCGTAATACTTGAGCTGCGGCACGGCACCGCCCGGCTGTTCCGGAATCGCGGCCGTCGCCGCGTGGATGCGGGAAACGTTGGTCTGGTCGCGGACCTGGTTCCAGGTACCGTCGAAGCACATCACCAGTCGTCGCATGCGTCACCTCCATGCCGGCGCGAGGCCGGGTCTTGTATGTGGTCAATCTTCCACCAGGGCCACTTCCGTCTCCGCCGTGCGCCGGTCGATGCGCATCCAGACCTCGCAGTACTCGGTCAGGTCGTCCTCGGGGGTGGGGTCGTCGGCGCAGGCGCAGCCGGCGATCAGCGTGGTGAAGAACAGGCCCAGCTTGACGCTGAGCCGTTCCGGCGTCGCCTCGGCGCGCAGCACGCGCGCCCCCACCCGCGGCGAACTGACGTGGCTGCCCCGCGCCAGGGCGGCGTCGAGGGGCAGCAGGGCGGGATCCAGACCTTCCACCTCCTGCTTGAGCACGCCGTCGAAGGCCGGCGTCCCCCAGGCGGCGAGGGCGCGGGGCAGGCGCATCACCTTGGGCGGGGTGACGCGGCTTATTTCATGGCCGCGTCAAAGCGGCGGTTGACCTCGTTCCAGTTGACCACGTTCCACCAGTTGGTGACGTAGTCCGCGCGCTTGTTCTGGTACTTCAGATAGTAGGCGTGCTCCCACACGTCCAGGCCCAGGATGGGGGTGCCGCGCTGGATTTCGGGCAGGTCCATGAGCGGGTTGTCCTGGTTGGCGGTGGAACTGACGGCGAGCTTCTTGTCCGGGGTGACCATCAGCTAGGCCCAGCCGGAACCGAAGCGGGTCATGGCAGCCTGGTCGAAACGCTTCTTCATCTCCGCCATGGAACCGAAGGTCTTGTCGATGGCCGCCGCCAGGGCCGCGCTGGGCGCGCCGCGCTGGCTTTCCGGCGCCATCACCTTCCAGAACAGGTCATGGTTGTAATGGCCGCCGCCGTTGTTGCGCACCGCCGTGTTGAATTTGGACATCTGCCCCTGCATCGCCTCCAGGGACATGCCCGCCAGTTCCGGATAGGTCTTGATCTGGGCGTTCAGGTTGTTGACGTAGGCGTTGTGGTGCCGGCCATGGTGGATTTCCATGGTGGCCTTGTCGATATGCGGCTCCAGGGCGTCGGCCGCATAGGGCAGCGGCGCCAGGGTGAACTGGGCGCTGGCCAGCATGGGCACGAAGGCGGCGGCGAGGCCGAGCAATACGGAATGGGAGCGCGGGGCGCGGCAAGCGCCGGGGGTGTGCATCATGGAAGTCTCCTGAGGATGGTTGTCACAGGCGCGGTCCACGGCAACGTGGCCGCGCTGCTTCATTCTAGTCCCAGGCCACGCGGAATGCTCAACGCCCCAGGGAACCGAACACCTTCTTCAACAGATCCGTGCCGCGCGCCAGGGGATCCTTGCGGATGCGCTGTTCCTCGGCGGCGATCATCTTGAACAGTCCGTCCACGGCCTTGCCTTCGACGTAGGCGTCCAGGTCGGTGGCTTGCACCCCCAGCAACTTGGCGGCGGGGCCGGCCTGGCGCATCAGCGACTTGTAGGCGGAGGTGACGCCGGCCTGGTCGGTGGCGGCCTGCACGATGGGCCGGAAGCGCTCCTTCAGCCTGGCCTCGCTGGTCTTGCGGAAATACTGGGTGGCGGCGTCGTCCGGCCCCTTGAGGATGGACTTGGCGTCGGCCAGGCTCATCTGCGCGATGGCATCGGAAAACAGGACGGCCGCCTCCGGTACCGCCTTCTCGGCGGCTTGGTTCATGCTGGCGACGAACTGGTCCGCGTACTTGTCCTGGCCCAGGCCGCGCAGCAGCTTCTCCACCTTCTTCAACTCGTCCGGCAGGGGAATCTTCACGTCCAGGTTGTTGAGGAAGCCGCCGTCCTTGCCCAGGCTGGAAATGGCCTGCCGGGTGCCCTGCGACAGGGCCTCCTTGAGCCCCTTCACCATATCCTCTTCGCTCAGCACGCTGGCGGCGGCGCCGATGCCGCTGGTGGCGGAGGGCGCGGACTGCACCTCCTCCCACTTCTTCTTCAGGCCTTCGAGCCAGTTGGCCTGGGCGTGCGCGGGATGCAGGCTACCCAGAAAGAGAGTGGCGAGCAGGGCGATGAGGGGGGTACGCATGGTGGTTCTCCTGAAATGGGCGAGCGGCGAAAAGGCGCGCCGGGGATGGCGCGGCAGCCGGCTGTAGGCTGCACCGGAATCCGCCCGTCGGCTGCGATCCACGTCACAGCAACAGTGGCGGCGCCGCCCCCCCGGCGGCCGGGCCGCGCGGACCTCGATTCTACGACCGCGCGGGCCGCCGTCGCCGCACGGCGGTGTTCAGGGCGACGCGGCGTCATCCTCCGCCAGCGCTTCGATCAGGCCCGCGTCGTCCTCCGCCACGCGGCTCACCCGGCGGTCCACGCGCCAGGCCCGCATGATTTCAGCGGGCGGCGGCGCGAGCAGACCCGTCACCGCCTCCGGCGGCGCGGCCAGCCAGTCCCGCCAGTGCTCGCGGTCGATCAGCACCGGCATGCGGTCGTGCACCGGAGCCATGAGCTGGTTGGGTTCGGTGGTGATGACCGCGCAGGTGCGCAGGATGACGCCGTCCGGCGCCCGCCAGGACTCCCACAGCCCACCCATGGCCAGGGGCTCGCCGGACTTCAGGCTGAAATACCAGGGCTGCTTCACCCGCCCCTCGGTGTGCCACTCGTAGAACCCGCTGGCCGGAATCAGGCAGCGGCGGCGGCGGAAGGCATCGCGAAAGGAAGGCTTCTCCCTCACCCCCTCGGCGCGGGCGTTGTTCAGTTTGGCGCCGATGGCCGGATCCTTCGCCCAGTGCGGCACCAGCCCCCAGCGCAACCGATGCAGCACCCGCTTGCCTTCGGGAGACAGGCGGATCACCGGGATGTCGGTGCCGGGCGGGATGTTGAAGCGGGGCAGGTATTCGGCGCACTCCGCCAGGCCGAAGTGGGCGGCCACTTCGGCGGGTGGGGAGAGGAAGGCGTAACGGCCGCACATGCCTGGTGCAGGGGGAGAGATGGGTCAGAAAGACAATTCGCGCCTGGCCCCATCAATGGACCGGGCTTTGCAAGGCGGCCCGCATCTGATCCTCGGCAATGGGGTACTTCAGCATGGCATGGACGGGGAACAACTCCAGCAGTTTGCCGATGTGGGCCGCCTCGCCGGGCTGCATGACGATGACGATCCGCGCCCCCGGCGCCACCGCCTGGAGGGTCCGCAGGGTGACGTCCAGGTTGGAGATCGTGTTGCCCGCGTAGTCGTTTCCCCAGGCATAGATGAACTCGCCGACGAAGAAATCGGGCTTTTGCTTCTTCAAGGCGCGGTGCAGGTTGCGGGCGGAGTCGAAGCGCTCCGCCGTGATGCCCAGTTCCTCGTACAGGTCAGGGAAGTGAGCGGCGAAGGGGGAAGCGACCAGGGCGTAGAGGGTTTTCATGGTTACATCGGCAGCACCAAGGCAGCGCCGTGGATGCTGCTTCGCATTTCGGGAACTCCCGGCAACTTGGCGGACCTTGGGTCGGGTTGGGGCTCAGGCCATTACCTGGGATCTCGCTTCGCGGATCGCCTTTGTCATCTGGGTCATGCGTTCAATGCCCCGGTTACGGCTGATGACCGTCGCTCCCTTGTTGGTTTTGACCTTGGCGAGGAATTCGGTGATTTGGGCTTTGACTTCGTGGGCTTGGGGGCTGCGCATGGGTGGGGTCTCCTGGGGTGGTGTGGGGTGTTTCTTGTGGGTGGTTTGGGAAGACTTTCCCTCTCCCTCACCCTATCCCGCCTGCGGGAGAGGGGACTGTCTTGTTCTACAGGGCACGCTTACTGGGCCAAGTCCGCCGCCGCCTTTTCCAGATAGAACGGGCAGTTCGCCGTCCCACCGGCGGGGCGTACCAACTCCTAGCTAAAGTCCGCGTAGGTGCGTTGCAGGCTGTGCCGGGCTGCATCGTTTTCAAAACGTTGGCAACCCGCACTCAGGGGGCAGCGGGAGGGCATGCAGTAGGTGATGCGTTCGTTCATGGGCTCGACCCCGGCTTCAATCCCAGGCCAGCGCCCCGCCGGTCTGGTACTCGGTGACCCGGGTCTCGAAGAAGTTCTTCTCCTTCTTCAGGTCGATCATTTCGGCCATCCACGGGAAGGGGTTGCTGGCGCCGGGGAAGAGTTCGTCCAGGCCGATTTGCGTGGCGCGGCGGTTGGCGATGAAGCGCAGGTATTCCTTGAACATGGGCGCGTTGAGGCCCAGCACGCCCCGGGGCATGGTGTCCTCGGCGTACTGGTATTCCAGTTCCACGGCCTTCTGGAACATGCCCTTGAGCTCGGCCTTGAACTCGGAGGTCCACAGGTAGGGCTCTTCCAGCTTGATCTGGTTGATCATGTCGATGCCGAAATTGCAGTGCATGGACTCGTCGCGCAGGATGTACTGGTACTGCTCGGCGGCGCCGGTCATCTTGTTCTGCCGGCCCATGGCCAGGATCTGGACGAAGCCGACGTAGAAGAACAGGCCTTCCATGATGCAGGCGAAGGCGATCAGGCTCTTCAGGAAGGTCTGGTCGTTCTCCGGGGTGCCGGTCTTGAAATTGGGGTCGGAGAGCACGTCGATGAAGGGCAGCAGGAATTCATCCTTGGCCTTGATGCTGCTCACCTCGTGGTAGGCGTTGAAGATTTCGCCCTCGTCGAGGCCCAGGCTTTCGACGATGTACTGGTAGGCGTGGGTGTGGATGGCCTCCTCGAAGGCCTGGCGCAGCAGGTACTGGCGGCATTCGGGGGCGGTGATCTGGCGGTAGGTGCCGAGCACGATGTTGTTGGCGGCCAGGCTGTCGGCGGTGACGAAGAAGCCCAGGTTGCGCTTGACGATGAGGCGCTCGTCCTCGGACAGGCCGTTGGGGTCCTTCCAGGTGGCGATGTCCCGGTTCATGTTCACTTCCTGCGGCATCCAGTGGTTGGCGCAGGCGGCGATGTACTTTTCCCAGGCCCACTTGTACTTGAAGGGGACGAGCTGGTTGACGTCGGCCTTGGCGTTGATGATGAGCTTGTCCTCGACGCGCACGCGGCGGCGGGAGATGTCTTCGGCGGGGGGGGCTGCATTGGGCGTTTCCGACTCGCGAGGAATCCCCCCTAGCCCCTTTATCCCCGTATGGGGGCCTTTTGCAAAGGGGGGGATTGGCGAGGCGGGTTCGGGTTGGCGGGGTTGCAGGCGCGGCTGGCCGAGGCCGAAGGAGAGGTAGGCGGGGTCGAAGCCTCCGGGGGGCGGCGCCGGACGGGCGGCGGGGCTGGCGGGGATGTCGTCTTCGAAGTTCAGCATGTTGTGGTCTCCTCGGTAATTTCCGGGTTCAGTAGATGATGCTGCTGGTGGGATGGATGATTTCGATGACTTCCAGGCTGGCGGCCAGGGCGTCGGCGGTGATCTCCAGCAGCGCGGCCGGGTTCAACTCCAGCGTCCGCATGCTCGCGGCGGCGCGGGCGTCGGGCACGTAGGTTTCAGCTTCGCGGTTGCTCTTCAGGCAGGGCGCCAGGTGGGCGGCCATGTCGGCGGCGAGGTGGACGATGGCCACTTCGCGCGGGTGTGAAGCGGCCGTGGCGGGGTCGAGCTGGTGGCGTACGGGGACGGTCAAGGACTCCGGTAGTCCCCAGGTTTCCAGCAGGGCGGCGCCGACCTCGGCATGGCTGAAGCCGAACACGGCCTGCTCGGCGTCGGTCAGCAGCCACGAGCCTTCGCGCGCCAGGCGCAGGGCGGCGCGGTATTCCGCGGGGCGCCGCGCGTAGAACACCAGGCGGCCGACGCCGTGCAGCAGGCCGGCCAGGAACAGGCCCTCGGCGTCGCGAACGCGCAGGCGGCCGGCTATCAGCCGGGCGATGACGGCGCAGGTGACGCTGTTGTCCCAGAAGGTGTCCATGTCGACGAACTCTTCCGGGATGTCGCGGAAGGTGTTCACCGCGGCAGTGGCCAGCACCAGGTCGCGCACCGCGTTCTGGCCGATGAGGGCCACCGCGCGGTTGAGGGTGGCGATGTTGCCGCGGCCGGCATAGAGCACCGAGTTGGACAACCGCAGCACGGTGGCGACCAGGTTGGCGTCGAGCTCGATGACCTCGATGAGGTCATCGGCGGTGGAGGATGGCGAATCCATCACCGCGCAGGCCCGCACCACCAAGTCGGGCAGGCTGAAGAGGCTGGAAACCTCCTCCGCCAGTTCGCGAGGCGTCATGGCCGGCTCCTTACTGGCAAGCCTCGCATTCCTCAAAGCCGGGATCGCCGGGACGCAGGGTGCAGGCACGGCCTGCGATCTCCGGCTCCGGCAGGTTGGGGGCGGCCACGTAGCCGCCCTGCCCGGCGCCGCCCGCCGCGCCCAGTCCGGAGGCCGACATGCCGCCGCCCATGCCGCCGCCACCACTCGAGACGGCGTTCAGTTCGCCGCCCCGGCCGGTGGATTTCTCGGCGGCGGTGGCGCCCATGGAGCGCAGGTAGTAGGTGGTCTTGAGGCCGCGAATCCAGGCCAGCTTGTAGGTCTCGTCCAGCTTCTTGCCGCTGGCGCCGTGGAAGTAGAGGTTGAGGCTCTGGGCCTGATCGATCCACTTCTGGCGGCGGGCGCCGGCCTCGATGAGCCAGACCGGATCGACTTCGAAGGCGGTGGCGTAGAGGGCGCGCAGCTCGGCCGGGATGCGGTCGATCTTGGCCAGGCTGCCATCGAAGTACTTGATGTCGCCCACCATGACCTCGTCCCACAGGTTCAGGGCCTTGAGGTCGCGCACCAGGTACTGGTTGACCACGGTGAACTCGCCGGACAGGTTCGATTTGACGAACAGGTTCTGGTAGGTGGGCTCGATGCTGGCGGAGACGCCGACGATGTTGGCGATGGTGGCGGTGGGGGCGATGGCCAGGCAGTTGGAGTTGCGCATGCCCACGCTGAGGATGCGCTGGCGCAGGGCGTCCCAATCCAGGGTCTCGGAGAAGTCGGCCTCGAGATAACCGCCGCGCTCCTCGGCCAGCTTCTTCAGGGAGTCCTGGGGCAGGATGCCCTGGCTCCACAGGGAGCCATTGAATGTGCTGTAGCGGCCCCGCTCCTCGGCCAGCTCGGTGGAGGCCCAGTAGGCGTAGTAGGCGACGGCTTCCATGGCCCGGTCGGCGAACTCCACGGCCTCGGCGGAGGCGTAGGGGATGCGCAGCAGGTGCAGGGCGTCCTGGAAGGCCATGGTGCCCATGCCCACGGGACGGTGCTTGAGGTTGGAGTTGCGGGCCTTGCCGACGTTGTAGAAATTGATGTCGATGACGTTGTCCAGCATGCGCATGGCGGTGCGGATGGTCTTACGCAGCTTGTCGTGATCCAGGCCGCCGTCCTTCAGGTGGTTGGCCAGGTTCACGGAACCCAGGTTGCACACGGCGATCTCGTTGTCGTTGGTGTGCAGGGTGATCTCGGTGCAAAGGTTGGAGCTGTGCACCACGCCCACGTGCTGGTTGGTGTAGCGCACGTTGCAGGCGTCCTTGAAGGTGATCCAGGGATGGCCGGTCTCGAACAGCATGGACAGCATCTTGCGCCACAGGCCCACGGCGGCAATCTTCTTGAAAACCTTGATCTCGCCGCGCGCGGCCTTGTCCTCGTAGCGCAGATAGGCGGCTTCGAAGGCGCGGCCGGTGAGGTCGTGCAGGTCCGGGCAGTCGGAGGGGGAGAACAGGGTCCACTCGGCGTTTTCCGTTGCGGGGTTGGCCATAACCCGCTTCATGAACAGGTCCGGCACCCAGTTGGCGGTGTTCATGTCGTGGGTGCGGCGGCGGTCGTCGCCGGTGTTCTTGCGCAGCTCCAGGAATTCCTCGATGTCCATGTGCCAGGTTTCCAGGAAGGCGCACACCGCGCCCTTGCGCTTGCCGCCCTGGTTCACCGCCACGGCGGTGTCGTTGGCCACCTTGAGGAAGGGCACCACGCCCTGGCTCTTGCCGTTGGTGCCCTTGATGTAGGCGCCCAGGGCGCGCACCCGGGTCCAGTCGTTACCCAGGCCGCCGGCGTATTTCTGCAACAGGGCGTTTTCCTTGATGCCCTGGTAGATGCCGTCGAGGTCGTCGGGGATGGTGGTGAGGTAGCAGGAGGAGAGCTGGCTGTGGCGGGTGCCGGCGTTGAACAGGGTGGGCGTGCTGCTCATGTAGTCGAACCTGGACAACACCTCGTAGAACTCGATGGCGCGGACTTCCCGGTCGATCTCGTTCAAGGCCAGGCCCATGGCGACGCGCATGAAGAAGGCCTGCGGCAGTTCGATGCGGCGCTCGTCGATGTGCAGGAAGTAGCGGTCGTACAGGGTTTGCAGGCCCAGGTACTGGAATTGCAGGTCGCGCCTGGCGTCCAGCACGGCGGCCAGGCGGTCCAGGTCGAAATGCAGCAGACGCTCGTCCAGCAACTCGGCCTCGATGCCCCGCTTCACGTAGGCGGGGAAGTAGTCGGCGTAACGGGCGGCCATGTCGGCCTGGTCCACTTCCTCGCCCAGCACCTCGCGGCGGATGGAATGCATGAGCAGGCGGGAGGTGACGTAGGTGTAGTCCGGGTCCTTCTCGATGAGGGAGCGGGCGGAGAGGATGAGGGATTTGCGCACCTCGTCCATCGGCACGCCGTCGTAGATGTCGCGCAGGGTGGCTTGCAGGATGGCTTGCGGATTGGTTTCCGGAAGGCCTTCGCAGGCGGCGGCGACGATGGTGGCGAGGTGGTCCAGGTTCAGGGGCTGGCGTTCGCCGTTTTCCAGGCAAAAGAGGGCGTGGTCCTTGGCCTGCTGGCGCTTCTGCTTGGCCCGCTCCTCGTTGCGCTTTTCGCGGTAGAGCACGTAGGCGCGCGCCACTTCGTGCTCACCGGAGCGCATGAGGGCCAGTTCCACCTGGTCCTGGATGTCCTCGATGTGGAAGGTGCCGCCCTCGGGCTGGCGCCGGATCAGGGCGTTCACCACGTTGCCGGTCAGGTTCTCCACCAGGTCGCGGATGCGGGCGCTGGCGGCGGCCTGGCCGCCGTTGACGGCGATGAAGGCCTTGGTCAGGGCGATGGAGATCTTGGACGGCTCGAAGGCCACCACGGCGCCGTTGCGGCGGATGATCTTGTGGCCGGCGTAAGGCGAGGCGGCAGGGGCTTCGTCGATGGACAGGGGGGGAACGGGGGCGAGACCGGAAGCGGGCTGGAATTCGGTGGCGGATTGCATCGGAGCGTCTCCTTCGGTATGGCGCCGGTGACGTGCCCGGCATCCGTTGGTGTATTAGAAAACACTAAATATAGTGTCTTGCTGTGTTGTTGGCACTAATTCTAGTGTCCGACTCCACCTCGTCAACACTTTTTTTATGCACAATTTGTCCACCGCCTTATCGACAGCAAGTGTCTTCGGAAACCCACAGATTCCATTACTGTTTTCAGACTTATCCACAGAGTCCACAGACACGGTCGGGTATCATGGCGGCTCGTTTTATTGCACTGCACAGCCCATAACACCATGCGCAATACCGCCGTCCTGCTCATCGCCTGCCCCGATAAAAAGGGTCTGGTCGCCGCCATCGCCAACTTCCTGCTCAGGCACAACGCCAACATCCTGCACGCCGACCAGCACCAGGACAGCGAGGCCGGCCTGTTCCTGATGCGCGTTGAATGGGCGCTGGAAGGCTTCGACCTGGGCCTGCACAAGTTCGACGAGACCTTCGGCCCCATCGCCGCCGAGCACTGCATGGAGTGGCGCCTGTCGCTGTCCAGCGTGAAGCCGCGCATGGCCATCTTCGTCAGCAAGTTCGACCACTGCCTGGCCGACCTGCTCTACCGCCACCACGCCGGCGAGTTGTATTGCGACATCCCGCTGATCCTCAGCAACCATCCGGACACCCACTGGCTGGCGGAGGCCTACAAGATTCCCTTCCAGCACATCCAGGTGAGCAAGGACAACAAACCGGAGGCGGAAGCCCAGCAGCGCGCCCTGCTCGAAGCCCACCACGTCGATTTCTTTGTATTGGCCCGCTACATGCAGGTGCTGTCGCAGGACTTTATCCGCCACTACCCCAACCGCATCATCAACATCCACCACTCCTTCCTGCCCGCCTTCCACGGCGCCAAGCCTTACCAGCGCGCCTTCGAGCGGGGCGTGAAGCTGATCGGCGCGACCAGCCACTATGTGACTGAAGTGCTGGACGACGGCCCTATCATCGAGCAGGACGTGACCCGCATCAGCCACCGCGACGACCTCGACAACCTGGTGCAGAAGGGTGCCGACCTGGAAAAAGTGGTGCTGTCGCGGGCGGTGAAGTGGCACATCGACAACCGCATCCTGGTCTACGGCAACAAGACGGTGGTATTTGACTGAAGGCAGCGGGTAGCTTGTAGTCGGTAGCTGGTAGCTTCAGATTTCCGCGCCCACGGCGCGCTGTATTAGCGAAGTAATCGGGCCGCAGCCGCAAATCGTCCCGAAGAAACACGGTAGGGTGGATAAGCGCAGCGCATCCACCAATGGCGGCGGTGATGGTGGATGCGCTGCGCTTATCCACCCTACGGAATCAATGGTTTACGATGTGTTTCTTGAGAGAGCTACCCGCTACAAGCTACGAGCTACCCGCTAAGAAAGGTTTCCATGAAAACCATCCTCATCACCGGTGGCGCCGGCTACATCGGCTCCCACGCCTGCGTCGAATTCCTCAACGCAGGCTACGACATCGTCGTGCTGGACAACCTCTGCAACAGCAGCCCCAAGTCCCTGGAGCGGGTGCGGGAACTGACCGGCTTGGACTTCCCCTTCATCCAGGACGACATCCGCGACCGGGCCGCGCTGGACGCCCTGTTCCGCGACCACGACATCGACGCGGTGATCCATTTCGCCGGTCTGAAGGCGGTGGGCGAGTCGGTGGAGAAGCCCCTGCTCTACTACGACAACAACATCGCCGGCAGCGTCACCCTGTTCGAGGCCATGCAGGCGGCGGGGGTCAGAACCATCGTTTTCAGCTCCTCCGCCACGGTCTACGGCGATCCGGCTTCGGTGCCCATCCGCGAGGATTTCCCGGTGGGCGGCACCACCAACCCCTACGGCACCAGCAAGCTGTTCATCGAAAAGATACTTCAGGACGTGGCCATCGCCGATCCGGCCTGGTCCATCGCCCTGCTGCGCTACTTCAACCCGGTGGGCGCCCACAAGAGCGGCCGCATCGGCGAGGACCCGCGCGGTATCCCCAACAACCTGATGCCCTACATCTCGCAGGTGGCGGTGGGCCGGCGCGAATACCTCAGCGTGTTCGGCAACGACTATCCCACCCCGGACGGCACCGGCGTGCGCGACTACATCCACGTCGTGGACCTCGCGCAGGGCCACGTCAAGGCGGTGGAAAAGCTGGCGGAAGGTCCCGGCGTGCGCGTCTGGAACCTGGGCACCGGACGCGGCTACAGCGTGGTGGAGATGGCCAAGGCTTTCGAGCAGGCCAGCGGCCGGCCGGTGCCCTACCGCTTCGCGCCGCGCCGCGCCGGCGACATCGCCCAGTGCTGGGCCGACCCGGCCAAGGCGGAACGGGAACTGGGCTGGAAGGCCCGACGCGGCCTGGAGGAAATGTGCGAGGACACCTGGCGCTGGCAATCCTTGAACCCAAATGGCTATGAACCTTGAATCGTCATTCCGGCGTAAGCCGGAATCCAGTTCACAAACCACCTGGATCCCGGCTTACGCCGGGATGACGTGGCTACGTTTGAAAGGGAGTAATACATGATCCTGGTTACCGGCGGCGCCGGCTTCATCGGCGCGAATTTCGTGCTCGACTGGTTGCGCCTGAACGACGAGCCCATCCTCAACCTGGACAAGCTCACCTACGCGGGCAATCTGGAGAACCTGGCGAGCCTGAAAGGCGAGCATGGCAAAAACAGCCGGCACCTCTTCGTGCACGGCGACATCGGCGACCGCGCCCTGGTGGGCAGGCTGCTGGCCGAACAGCGGCCGCGCGCCATCGTCAACTTCGCCGCCGAGTCGCACGTGGACCGTTCCATCCATGGCCCCGAGGACTTCATCCAGACCAACATCGTCGGCACCTTCCACCTGCTCGAAGAAGCCCGCGGCTACTGGATGAACCTGCCCGAGGCGGATAAGGCCGGCTTCCGCTTCCTGCACGTCTCCACGGACGAGGTCTATGGTTCACTCGGCCCGGACGACGCGCCCTTCACCGAAGAGACGCCGTTCGCCCCGAACAGCCCCTACTCCGCCAGCAAGGCCAGTTCCGACCACCTGGTGCGTGCCTACCACCACACCTACGGCCTGCCCACGCTGACCACGAACTGCTCCAACAACTACGGCCCCTACCAGTTCCCGGAGAAGCTGATCCCGCTGATGATCCTCAACGCCACGAAGAGCAAGCCGCTGCCGATCTACGGCGACGGCATGAACGTGCGCGACTGGCTGTACGTGACGGACCACTGCTCCGCCATCCGCGCGGTACTGGACAAGGGCCGCCTGGGCGAGACCTACAACGTCGGCGGCTGGAACGAGATGCCCAACCTCCACATCGTGAAGATCGTCTGCGGCCTGCTGGACGAAATGAAACCGGACCCCGCCGGCCCCTATGAGCGCCTGCTCACCTACGTCAAGGACCGCCCCGGCCACGACCGCCGTTACGCCATCGACGCCGGCAAGATCCATCGCGAACTCGGCTGGAAACCCGCCGAGACCTTCGAGACCGGCATCCGCAAGACCGTGCAGTGGTATCTGGACAACATGCAATGGGTCGAGAACGTGGCCAGCGGCGCGTATCGGGAGTGGGTAGGGAAACAGTATGGCGCGAGTGGTGAGTAGCGAGTGGCAAGTGGAGTACAGCAAGCCTCACCAGCGTTTGGAAGTCTGGAAACAAGCCATGCTGTTGGTGAAGGAAGTCTATAGGGCGACAGCCACTTTCCCGAAGGAAGAGTCATTCGGTCTGGTGAGCCAGATGTGGAGGGCTGCCGTCTCCATACCGAGCAACATTGCCGAAGGTGCGGCACGCCATGGTAATCGTGAATACCTGCATTTTTTAGGCATCGCCCGGGGCTCGTTGAGTGAACTGGATACACAGATTCACATTGCGATCATGCTGGGGTATATCCCTGCCGATCATCCCATCATCGAGATAGCTGACCGTGTTGGCAAACTCCTGACCGGTTTCAGCCGAAAACTAACGAAAGCCGAGGACAAATGACCAACCAATCCACTGGCTACTCACCACTCGCCACTCGCCAAAGAAAGGGAATCATATTGGCCGGCGGTTCCGGTACCCGCCTCTACCCCGCCACCCTGGCGGTGTCGAAGCAACTGCTGCCGATCTACGACAAGCCCATGATCTACCACCCGCTGACCACGCTCATGCTGGCGGGTATCCGCGACATCCTGATCATCTCGACGCCGCAGGACACGCCGCGCTTCGAACAGTTGCTGGGCGACGGCGGACAATGGGGCATTCATCTCGAGTACGCCGTGCAGCCGAGTCCCGACGGCCTGGCACAGGCCTTCATCATCGGCGCCGAGTTCGTCGGCGATCAGCCCAGCGCCCTGGTGCTGGGCGACAACATCTTCTACGGCCACGAGATGGCCCAGGATTTGCGCGCCGCCAGCGCCCAGCCGTCGGGCGCCACGGTGTTCGCCTACCGGGTGCACGATCCGGAACGCTATGGCGTTGTCGAATTCGATGCCCAGGGCCGCGCCATCAGCCTGGAGGAAAAGCCGCAGCAGCCCAAATCCAACTACGCCGTCACCGGTCTGTACTTCTACGACCAGCGGGTGTCGGAGGTGGCGCGCAACCTGAAGCCCTCGCCGCGCGGCGAACTGGAAATCACCGACGTCAACCGGCAATACCTGGACTGGGGCGATCTCAACGTCTCCATCATGGGCCGCGGCCATGCCTGGCTCGACACCGGTACCCACGAATCGCTGCTGGAGGCGGGCCTGTTCATCGAGACCATCGAGAAACGCCAGGGCCTGAAGATCGCCTGTCCGGAGGAAATCGCCTATCGCCAGGGCTACATCGACGCCGAACAGGTGGCGCGGCTGGCCGAGCCGCTGAAGAAGAACGCCTACGGCCAGTACCTGCTGGCCATGCTCACCGAACGGGTGTTCTGATGAACGTGATGGAAACCGCCCTGCCCGGCGTCCTGCTCATCGAACCCAAGGTGTTCGGCGATGCCCGCGGCTTCTTCCTGGAAAGCTGGAACAAACAGACCTTCGCCGGCCTTGGCCTGGACCTGGACTTCGTGCAGGACAACCACTCCCGCTCCGCGAAGGGCGTGCTGCGCGGCCTGCATTACCAGTTGCACGAGCCCCAGGGCAAACTGGTGAGGGTGGTGAGCGGCGCGGTGTTCGACGTGGCCGTGGACCTGCGCAAATCCTCGCCCCACTTCGGTAAATGGGTGGGCTTCGAGCTCACCGCCGACAACCGGCGCATGCTGTGGATCCCACCGGGCTTCGGCCACGGTTTTCTGGTGCTGTCGGAAGCCGCGGACTTCCTCTACAAGACCACCGCCCAGTACGCGCCGCAGTGGGACCGGGGGGTGCGCTGGAACGACCCGGAAATCGGCGTGCAATGGCCGCTCGAAGGCGAGCCGCAACTGTCCGCCAAGGACCAGATCGCCCCACTGCTGAAGGACGCCGAGGTGTACCCGTGAGCACCCCGCCCCGCATCCTCCTCACCGGCTGCAACGGCCAGGTGGGCTGGGAGTTGGCGCGCACCCTGTCCACCCTGGGCGAGGTGGTGGCCACGGACAGCAAGACGCTGGACCTGGCCGACGCGGACGCCATCCGCCGCGTCATGGCCGAGGCGCGGCCCCGCATCGTCGTCAACCCGGCCGCGCATACCGCCGTGGACAAGGCGGAAAGCGAGGCGGAGCGGGCGCACGCCATCAACGCCGTCGCTCCGGGCCTCCTGGCGGAGGAAGCGGAGAAATTGGGCGCGCTGCTGGTGCACTACTCCACCGACTACGTCTTCGACGGCTCCGGCGACACTCCCTGGCGCGAGGACGACGCCACCGGCCCGCTCAACGTCTACGGCGCCAGCAAGCTCGCTGGCGAACAGGCCATCCGCGCGCGCTGCCGGCGTCACCTGATCTTCCGTACCTCCTGGGTGTATGGCGCGCGCGGCGCCAACTTCCTGTTGACCATGCGTCGGCTGATGCGGGAACGGCCGGAACTGAAGATCGTCGCCGACCAGATCGGCGCCCCCACCTGGTGCCGCCATCTGGCGGAAGCCACCGCCCAGGTCCTGGCCCAGGTCCAGTCCCCCTCGCGTGGGGCGGACAAGCCCGAGCCCTGGGGCGTTTACCACATGACCAACGCCGGCGAGACTTCCTGGCACGGCTTCGCCGCCGCCATCGAGGAACTCGACCCGCCGGCCACGCCCGCCCGGCTGCTGCCCATCCCCAGCGGCGACTACCCGACGCCGGCCAGGCGGCCCCTCAATTCCCGCCTCGACAACGGCAAGCTGGAGCGTGTGTTCGGCCTGCGCCTGCCCGAGTGGCGTGAAGCGCTGCGGTTGTGCCTGGACAAATGAACAAGCGCGCCTCCGGACCGCCCCGCCGCCCCCGCAACCCGGTGGCCAAGGCGGTGCGCACGCCGGCCTTCAGGCAGCGGGTGGTGCCGGACAAGCGCTGGAAAACCAAGCTGGAGGAGGTGGAGAAGACGGCGCGGGAAACGCCGCCCGAGGACGAAAAGCCGGAAGTCTGAGCCGCCGCCGGGGTCAGCGCCCCAGCACCACTTCCAGCACGAACTTCACCCCGACGTAGGCCAGCAGCAGGCTCATGAAGCCGGCCAGGGTCCAGGAAATGGCGGTGCGCCCGCGCCAGCCGTAGATGCGCCGGCCCAGCAGCAGGGCGGCGAAGATCAGCCAGGCGGCCATGCCGAACACGGTCTTGTGGTTGAAGGGCAGGGCCTTGCCGAAGATCTCCTCGGCGAAGAACACGCCGGAGAGCAGGGTCAGGGTGAGCAGGGCGAAACCGGCCTGGATCATGCGGAACAGGAGCTTCTCCAGGGTGAGCAGGGGCGGCAGGCCGGCGACGATGGTGGGTGGCACGGCCTTGTGCAGATGTTTTTCCGCGAGGGCGATGAGCATCGCGTGCAGGGCGGCGATGGTGAACAGGCTGTAGGCTGCGAAGGCCATGGCCAGGTGCAACTTGAACAGCGTCGAGGCGCTGTGCTGGACAGCCTGGGGCACGGGCGAGATCGCCTCGATGGCCACCGCGGTGCCGGCGAAGATCATGACGAAGGCCTGCAGCCCGCCCAGGTGATAGCGCCAGGCCGCCACCGCGTAGACCATCACGGTGAGGGCGGCGACCGCCGACAGGGAGGTGGAAAAGCCGATGTGAATGCCGCCGCCGCCATGCACGCCGCCGTACAACAGGTAGAGATGCAGGGCCAGCGGCAGCACGGGCAGCAGGCGCGGCACCCAGTCCGTGCGGCAACAGCCCGGCCGGCCCGGCCAATACCAGGCCGCCAGTGCGAAATAGCCGAGAATGCTAAGCAGGAAAAGCAAGGTGTCCGGCATGACGGGTCAGGACTGTTAGACTTGTGGCCGAAGTCTAGCGCATCCCGATTGATCCCCATAAATCATGTTCGATAATCTCACCGATCGTCTTTCCAAAGTCGTCAAGAACCTGCGCGGCCAGGGCCGCCTGACCGAAGCCAACATCCAGGACGCCCTGCGCGAGGTGCGCGTGGCCCTGCTGGAGGCCGACGTGGCCCTGCCCGTGGTGCGGGACTTCATCGCCCGGGTGAAGGAAAAGGCCATGGGCCAGGAGGTGCTGCAAAGCCTCACCCCCGGCCAGCAACTCATCGGCGTGGTGCACAAGGAACTCACCGCCCTCATGGGCGAGCAGGCCGCGCCGCTCGATTTCTCCACGCAGCCGCCGGCGGTGTTCCTCATGTCCGGCCTGCAGGGCGCCGGCAAGACCACTTCGACGGGCAAGCTCTGCCGCGTCATCCGCGAGGCCGGCAAGAAGAAGATCCTGGTGGTGAGCTGCGACGTCTACCGCCCCGCCGCCATCGAGCAGTTGAAGACCGTGGCCGGCCAGGCCGGCGTCGATTTCTTCCCCTCCTCCGGCGACCAGAAGCCGGCCGCCATCGCCGCCGCCGCCCTGGACCACGCACGGAAGCATCTCTACGACGTGCTCATCGTCGACACCGCCGGCCGCCTGCACGTCGACGCGGCGATGATGGACGAGATCAAGGACCTGCACGCCCTGTTGCAGCCCATCGAGACCCTGTTCGTGGTGGACGCCATGCAGGGCCAGGACGCGGTCAACACGGCCAAGGCCTTCAACGACGTCCTGCCGCTCACCGGCGTCATCCTCACCAAGCTGGACGGCGACGCGCGCGGCGGCGCCGCCCTGTCGGTACGGCACATCACCGGCAAGCCGATCAAGCTGGTCGGCGTCGGCGAAAAACTTTCGGGCATCGAGGTGTTCCACCCGGAACGCATGGCCAGCCGCGTGCTGGGCATGGGCGACGTGCTTTCCCTGATCGAGGAGGCGCAGCGCTCGGTGGATCACGCCGAGGCCATGAAGACGGTGCAGAAGCTGAAAAGCGGCAAGGGCTTCGACCTGGAGGACTTCAAGGCGCAGATGCAGCAGATGAAGAAGCTGGGCGGTCTCTCCTCGCTGGTGGACAAGCTGCCCGGCGCCGGCAAGCTCGGCGCCGGCGAACTGGCCCAGGGCGAGAAACAGATGCAGCGCATCGAGGGCATCATCAATTCCATGACCCCGGAGGAGCGGCGCAAGCCGGAAATCCTCAAGGCCAGCCGCAAGCGCCGCATCGCCGCCGGCGCCGGGGTGCAGGTGCAGGACGTCAATCGCCTGCTCAACCAGTTCGAGCAGGCCCAGAAGATGATGAAGTCGATGGGCAAGGGCGGCCTGGCGAAAATGATGCGCGGCATGAAGGGGATGATGCCGGGGATGTGATTCGCCCCCCCGGAGTCGCCGCATCATCGCTTCGGCCACGCGACGGACCTGTCCGGGTCTGAACCCGCGCGGAATCCGGAGGCGTTCCACCGAATCGTGGGGATGGTTGCCGGAATGTCCGGGTCCCGATACATTCCGCGCAGCCCGCTGGCAGCCCCCGTGATAACCCGAACTTGGAGAGACCATGCACAAGACCTTGTCCGCTCTGCTCACCGGCCTGTTCCTCACCCAGGCTCCCCTCACCGCCCACGCTTTCCTCGGCATCAAGCTTGGAGGCGGCGACGACAAGAACACGGTGTCGGGTTCCGCCGGCCCCGATGGCGCCAAGAATGCCCCGGCCGCCCTGGAAAAGTGCGACAAGCCCTACGGTACCCTGGCCGTTTCGGAGCCGCAGGATTATGTGGGTCAGGCCCTCATGTAGTACGGCCTGCCCTCCCCCGTCGGCCTCATCCGCATGATGATCCAGCAGTCCAATTGTTTCGTGGTGGTGGAGCGCGGCCGCGCCATGCGGAATCTGATGCAGGAGCGGGATCTGGCCAAGAGCGGCGAATTGCGCAGCGGCTCCAACATGGGCGGTGGCCAGATGGTCACCGCCGACTACGTGCTGACCCCGGACGTGGCCTTCTCCAACAAGGACGCGGGCGGCGTGGGGGCGGCGCTGGGTGGCCTGTTCGGCGTGGGCGGCGCCCTGTTGGCCGCGGGTTTGAAGTTCAAGGAAGCGCAGACCAGCATGCTGCTCGCCGATTCCCGCACCAGCCTGCAGGTCGCTTCCGCCACGGGCATGGCGAAATCGAGTGACTTCAGCCTCGGCGGCATCGGCTTCGGCGGCGGCGCCGTGGGCGCCCTCGGCGCCTACGAGAACACCGCCGAGGGCAAGGTGGTGGCCTCCGGCTTCATGGACAACTGGAACAACATCGTGCGCGCCGTCCGCGACAACCCGGACATGCAGCGCCAGCAAATCAGCCTCAAGGGCCCCTCGGGCAAGCCCACCCAGGCCGGCGGCGGCTTCCAGAGCGGCGACGTGATCACTGGCAAGATCGGCGGCCTCAAGGTCTATGCCGAACCCAACAAGAACAGCAAGGTGCTGTCGAACTTGAAGCGCGGGGATGAACTGGTGTTCACCGGTGACATCAAGAATGGCTTCCTGGCTGTGGAGGGTAATGACGGGGCGGGCTGGGTGGACCAGAATCTGGTGCGCAAGAACTGACCTCGCCGATTCCCGATGCATAGGCCCCGCGGGGCCTATGTTTTTGCCGCCGCGGCCGCCTACATATTCCGCTCACGCAACAAAACCTCGAATTCCGCCGCCGGTACCGGGCGGCTGTAGAGATAGCCTTGGTAAGCGTCGCAGCCCTGTTCCACCAGATAGGAGAACTGTTCGCGAGTCTCCACGCCTTCCGCCAGCACCTTCAGTCGGAGTTTCCGCGCCATGGCGATGATGGTGGAGACGAGCTCCCGATCGCCGGTATCGTGCGTGAGATCGCGCACGAAACTCTGGTCGATCTTGAGTTGGTCGAGTGGGAAACGCTTGAGATAGGCCAGCGAGGAATAGCCGGTGCCGAAATCGTCAATGGCTAGACCAACTCCCAGTTCCTTGAGGCCGCGCAGCGCGTCTTCCGCGTCTTCGCCCTGGTGCATCAGGGCGCCCTCGGTGAGTTCCAGTTCCAGCGCCGAGGCGGGCACACCGGTTTCCTCAAGCACCCGTCGCACCACTTGGGCGAAATCCTGCTGGCGGAACTGTCGCGGCGAGATGTTGACCGCAAGGGGAACCGGCGTCAGTCCGATGTCGCGCCAGCATAGCCACTGCTCGCAAGCCTTGCGCAAGACCCACTCGCCTAGGGGGACGATGAGCCCGGTCTCCTCCGCCAGGGGGATGAACTGGTTGGGCGGAATCAAGCCCTCGACTGGATGTAGCCAGCGCACCAGGACCTCGGCGCCGATCAGGCCGCCGTCCGCCAGGCCCACCTGGGGCTGGAAGTGCAGAACGAACTCGCCGCGCTCCAGAGCCCGGCGCAGCTTGGTCTCCATCTCCAGGCGCTGGTTGGCGTTGTCGGTGAGGGCCTGCGTGTAAAAGCCATAGGCGTTGCGGCCCTGATCCTTGGCCTGGTACATGGCCACATCGGCATGCATGATGAGCTCGCTGTCGCTGTCGCCATCCTCGGGATAGAGGCTGATGCCGATGCTGGCGCCAATGTATACCTCGTGTCCTTGCGACAGGGTGAAGGGCTCTGCCAGAGCCTCCAGCAGGCTGCGCGCCACCATGGCGGCGTCGCGCGGCTCATGGATGCGTTCGAGCAGGGCGATGAATTCGTCTCCGCCCAGCCGGGCCAGGGTATCTTCCGCCCGCAGGCGCTGGCCCATGCGATCGGTGACCGCCCGCAGCAGTTCGTCGCCCACCTGGTGCCCCAGGCTGTCGTTGACGTTCTTGAAACGGTCCAGATCCAGGAACAGCACGGCCAAGCGTGTCTGCTGACGCTGCGCATGCTCGATGGCGTGCCTGAGGCGTGAACTCAGCAGCAAGCGGTTGGGCAGATCGGTCAGGGGATCGTAGTGGGCCAGGTGCGCGAGCCGGGCTTCCGATTCCTTGATCTTGCTTATATCGGTGAACATGCCGACATAGTGGCTGACGCTGCCCTGGGAATCGTGCACGGCGCTGATGGACAGCAGTTCCGGATACACCTCGCCGGACTTGCGACGGTTCCAGATCTCGCCCTGCCAATGGCCGGCCTCGCGCAAGGCACGCCAGATCACCGCGTAGAAGTCGGGATCGTGCCGACCCGAGCGCAGCATCACCGGCGTCTGTCCGACAACCTCATCCTCCTCATAACCGGTCACCCGCGTGAAGGCCTGATTCACCGCCAGGATCCGGCTGTGCGGATCGGTGATCATGATGCCTTCGTGGGTGCTTTCGAATACCGTCGTCGCCAGACGCGACTTGGCCTCGTCGCGCAAGCGTTCGCTGATGTCGAAAAAGGTCACCACCGTGCCCACCACTTTGCCGGAACGGCGCATGGGATAGGCCCAGTATTCCACCGGGATGCTTACGCCGTCGGCCCGCCAGAACACTTCGTGGTCGATGTGGATGGGTCGTTCCTCGCGCAAGGAGTGGCCGATGGGACAGGCATCGTGGGGGTACGCATCACCGTTGTCGTGGTGATGATGGATCAGGGCGTGGATGTCCCTGCCCATCAGCTCTTCGCTGTCGGTGTATCCGAGGAGACGGGCGCAAGCGCGATTGGCGAAGGTGCAGCGGCCGTCGTGATCAATGCCGTAGATCGCCTGGGCGGTGGACTCCAGCAGCAAGCGTACCAGTTCCTCGCGTTCGCGCAGTTCCAGCGCGCGCGCGGCGATGGCTTCCGCCATGCCGTCGAACGCCCCGCCGAGACGAGCGAGTTCGTCACCGCCGGGGAGTTCGGCACGCGCGCGCAGGTCACCCGCCGCCAAGCGATCCGCCGCGTGGCGAATTCGCTTGAGCTTGCGGATCACGAACAACTGGGTCAGCAGCGCGACCGAGACGAAGGCGGCGAGCATGAGCAGCAATTGTTGGAATAATTGCTGGCGCCATACGCTCATGATCCGTTCCTCGACCGCGGAAACCGGTACCTTGATGCTCATCAGCCCGCGCAGGTCGCCTACCCGGTAGCCGAAGGCGGCGGGATAGCGATCGCGCACCACCTCCGGGGCGTCGGCAGGATCGCCATGGCATTTCAGGCAGTACTGCTCCACCCAGATCGGAGCGGAATAATGGTAATAGGCGCTGCCGTCGGCGGCGGTGAAAGGCACGAAACGCTCCTTGCTTTTCGGCGAGGAGCGGAAATAAGCCATGGCCTCCAGCTCAATGGCATCGGCCTGATTTGCGGGATTGCGCGGACGATCGGACACGTTGTTGAAGGTCATGCCATTGCGCATCCACAAATTGAAATTCTGCGAGATACGGCTCATGGTGTGGGCCGGCAGAAAATTCAGGGTGCGCTCGTCGATGCTCAGGCCACTTTCCAGGAAGGCATGCTGATAGGTGCGCCGCGTCGCCATCAAGGTTGCGTGCAGGATCAGCGCCTGCTCGCGCAGTTCGCTGAGGATGTTGGCGCGACTCTCGCTGTAGTTGTTCCATTCGAACAGCGCGAACAGCGCCAGAAACGCGGCGCCCATGCCGAGCCAGAGTTTGCTGCGTAGCTTCATCGTCCCGCCCATGCCGGTGGTGGTCGGATAACGGCAGGATGACGGCAAGCTTTAGTATTAATGAACCATCCGACCGGGATGGTCTTTGCATTTCAACGAGTCCCCCCCGCCGCGATCAGGGGGCCGCAGTCACAGCTCGGCCAGCACCTTGATGTGCGCGGCGACGCTGCGTCCGAGGGAACTCAGGTCGTAGCCGCCTTCCAGGACGGAGACGATGCGGTTGGCTGCATGGCGGCCGGCGACTTCCATGATCCGCTCGGTGACCCAGATGTAATCGGATTCCATGAGGCCGAACTGGCCCATGTCGTCTTCCCGATGGGCGTCGAAGCCGGCGGAGATGAACAGCATCTCCGGCCGGAAGACTTCCAGGCGGGGCAGCACTTCCGCCTCGAATACCTCGCGGTAGCGCTTACCAGTGGTACCGGCCGGCATAGGCACGTTGACGATGTGCTCGTTGGCGGTATCGGCGCCACAGAAAGGATAGAAGGGATGCTGGAACGTGGAACAGAACATGACCCGGGAGTCGTCCTTGAAGATGTCCTCGGTGCCGTTGCCGTGATGCACGTCGAAATCCACGACGGCGACCCGCGCCAGGCCATGCTTTTCCAGGGCATCGGCGGCAGCCACCGCGACGTTGTTGAAGATGCAGAAACCCATGGCCTGGTCGCGCGTGGCATGGTGACCGGGCGGCCGGCAGGCGACGAAGGCGTTCCGGCAATCGCCCCCGATCACTCGATCCACGGCCATGACGGCGCCGCCGGCAGCGTGGTAGGCCGCATCCAGGGTGTGAGGGTTCATGATGGTGTCGTGGTCCAGTTCCTTCATGCCCTCGTAGGGCGCGGCCGCCTCGATGGCATCGATGTAGGCTGGATCGTGGACCCGCTTGAGTTGGCTGCGGTGCACCAGGGGGGCTTCATGGTGCTCCAGATAGTCGAAAAGGTGGGCGGCATGCAGGCGATCCTCGATGGCGCGCAGTCGGGCGGGACTTTCGGGATGCCAGTGGCCCATCTCGTGCTTGCGACATTCGGGGTGGGTGATGTAGGCGGTATGCATGGCAGGCAGAGCGTGATCGCATCAAAACCAATGCTCACTATACGCCCGTGCAATGGCGCCGTAACAAGTCCCGGTCTATGCTGCACAGCAACAACAGACCCCTGCTCAGCTTCGCACAATCATGTCACGCCATTATCTGCACCCCCTGTTCACGCCACGTTCCGTCGCCGTCTTCGGCGTCAGCGAAAAGGAACATTCGGTCGCCGGCACGCTGTTCCAGAACCTGCGCAAGTCCGGCTACGCCGGCCCGGTCTACCCGGTCAACCCGAAGCACGAGAACATTTTCGGAGAGCGCTGCTACGGCTACGCCAGCGAACTGCCGGAGACCCCGGAACTGGCGCTGATCGCCACGCCGGCGCCAACGGTGGCGCAGGTGCTGGAGGAATGCGGCGCGCGCGGCATCCGCCACGCCGTGGTGCTGTCCGCCGGCTTCCGCGAGGTGGGCGCCAAGGGCGCCGCGCTGGAGGAAAGCGTGCAGGCGGTGGCGCGCAAACACGACATCCGCTTCATCGGCCCCAACTGCCTGGGCATCCAGCGGCCGTCCATCGGCCTCAACGCCACCTTCAGCCAGGGCGCCACCCTGTCCGGCGACCTCGCCCTGGTGTCGCAGTCCGGCGCCTTGTGCACTTCCATGCTGGATTGGGCGGAGGCCAACGGCATCGGCTTCTCCAGCGTCATTTCCACGGGCGCCTCGGCCGACCTGGATTTCGGCGAGATCCTCGACTTCCTCGCCTACGACAGCGCCACCAAGGGCATCCTGCTGTACATCGAGGGCATTCGCGACGCCCGCCGCTTCATGAGCGCCCTGCGCGCCACCGCCCGCTTCAAGCCGGTGGTGCTGGTCAAGGTGGGCCGCCACGAGGCCGGTTCCAAGGCGGTGCAATCGCACACCGGCGCCCTGGTCGGCTCCGACGCGGTATTCGACGCCCTAGTGCGGCGCGCCGGCGTGGTGCGGGTGAACACCATCCTGCAGCTGTTCTCCTGCGCCCAGGCCCTGTCCACCCACGTCAAGCCCACCGGCAACAGGCTGGCCATCGTCACCAACGGCGGCGGCCCCGGCGTCATGGCCACCGACCGCGCGGTGGACCTGGGGGTACGCATCGCCGAACTGGCGCCGGTGACCGTCAGCCGTCTCAACGAGGTCCTGCCGGCCGCCTGGTCGCACGGTAATCCGGTCGACATCATCGGCGACGCGCCCGCCGAGCGTTACCAACACGCGGTGGATGCCTGCCTGCGCGACGAGGGGGTGGATGGCGTGCTGGTCATGCTGACGCCGCAGGCCATGTCCCGCCCCACCGAGGCTGCCGACGCGGTCATCGAGGTGTCGAAGTCATCGAGCAAGCCGGTCATCACCTGCTGGATGGGCCAGGCCCAGGTGGTGGAGGGACGCGCCCACTTCAAGGAGGCGCGCATCCCCTACTTCACCACGCCGGAACCGGCGGTGGAGGTGTTCTCCTTTCTCTCCACCTTCTACGACAACCAACGCCAGCTCACACAGACGCCCGGCCCGCTGTCACAGCAAGCCGAGCCGGACGTGGAGGGTGCCCGCCTGATCATCGAGGGCGCCCTGGCGCAGGGCCGCCACCTGCTCAACGAGGTGGAGTCGAAGGCCCTGCTGTCCGCCTTCCGCATTCCCGTGGCGCAGACCCTGATCGCCCGCAACCCCACCGAGGCCATGCTCATGGCCCAGCAGATGGGCTTCCCGGTGGCGATGAAGATCAACTCGCCGGACATCACCCACAAGTCCGACGTGCACGGCGTCCGCCTCGGCCTTTCGAGCGGACAGGCGGTGCGCTCGGCCTTCGGCGAGATGCTCACCGAGGTGAAGCGAAAGCGTCCCGACGCCACACTCGATGGCGTGGTCATCGAACCCATGGTGAGCCGCCCGCATGCCCGCGAAGTGTTGTTGGGCATGACCTCCGATCCCGTGCTGGGCCCGGTCATCGTCTTCGGTGCCGGTGGCGTGGACGTGGAAGCCTTCCAGGACCGCGCCGTCACCCTGCCGCCGCTGAATCGCTACCTGGCACGGGACCTGGTCCAGCGTACCCGGGTAGCTACCCTGCTGGGCCACTTCCGCAACCGGCCTCCCGCCGACATGGACGCGCTGGAGGCCATCCTGCTGCGCCTGTCGGAAATGGTCTGCGAGTTGCCCTGGCTGGCGGAACTCGACATCAATCCCCTGTTGGTCGACGAGAAGGGTGGCCTGGCCCTGGACGCGCGCATCGTCATCGCGCCGCGCGTCCCTACCGCGGATCGCTACGGCCACATGGCGATCCATCCCTATCCCTCGCATCTGGTCACCCACTGGCAACTGCCCAGCGGCGCCAACGTGGTGATCCGCCCCATCCGCCCGGAGGACGCCGACCTCACCCAGGAATTCGTGCGTAACCTGTCGGAGGAAACCAAGTATTTCCGCTACATGGACGCCGTGCGCGAGTTGTCTCCCGCCATGCTGGTACGCCTTACGCAGATCGACTACAGCCGGGAGATGGCCTTGCTGGCGGTCACCGAAGTGGAGGGCAAGGATGTGGAACTGGGCGTGGCGCGCTACGCCATCAACCCGGACGGGGAGTCCTGCGAGTTCGCCCTGGTGGTCAACGACCTGTGGCAGAAACAGGGCATCGGCCACAAGCTCATGGACGTGCTCATGGATGTGGCCCGCGCCAAGGGCCTGCGCTTCATGGAAGGCGAGGTGCTGAAGGCCAACCGGCGCATGCTCAAGCTATCGGAAAGCCTGGGCTTCCGCGTCGAGGCCCATCCCGAGGACGACAGCATCCGCAGGATTTCCCGCGAGTTGTAAGGGGCTCTGGCAAAGCAAACGGGCAACGGGCCACCCCGTTGCCCGTTTTGTATTGCCCGAGCGTTCAGCTGTTGAGCGCCGCCGGCTTGTCCAGCGGCGTGTGCCAGTGGTCGTCGGCGGCGGGGTCCGGATGGAACCAGTTCAGCTTTTCGTGCAAGCTGACCACGCTGCCGACGATGATGAGCGTCGGCGGCTTCAGTTCCGCCTGCGCGGCGAGGGCCGGCAGGCTATCCAGGGTACCGGTCACGGTCTTCTGGTTGAGCGTCGTGCCCTGCTGCACGATGGCCGCCGGCGTATTCCCCGGCATGCCGTGCTGCTTCATCTCGTCGCACAGGGTGACCAGGCCCTTCAGGCCCATGTAGATGACGATGGTCTGGCGCGGCCGGCAGAGCATGTCCCAGTCGAGATCCATGCTGCCATCCTTGAGGTGGCCGGTGACCAGGATGAGGGACTGGGCATGGTCGCGGTGAGTGAGCGGTATGCCGGCGTAGGAAGCCACGCCCGCCGCCGCCGTGACCGCCGGCACCACCTGGAAGGGCACACCGTGCTCGCGCAGGGTCTCGATCTCCTCGCCACCGCGGCCGAAGATGAAGGGATCGCCGCCCTTCAGGCGCAGCACGCGCTTGCCCTCCTTGGCCAGGCGCACCAGCACCATGTTGATCTCGTCCTGCGGCACGGCGTGGTGGTCGCGCTCCTTGCCCACGTAGAGACGGTCGGCGTCGCGCCTGCACATGTCGAGGATGGGCGGGCTGACCAGGCGGTCGTACACCACCACGTCGGCCTGCTGCATGAGGCGCAGGGCGCGGAAGGTGAGCAGGTCGGGGTTGCCGGGGCCGGCGCCGACCAGATAGACCTCGCCGCTGCCCGGCGCCTTGTCTGCGGCGTCCAGCATGGCCCGCAGGCTGGCCTCGGCCTCCTGTTCGCGACCGGAGAACACCATTTCCGCGATGGGCGAGAGGAACGCCTTTTCCCAGAATTTGCGGCGTGTCTCGGTGCTCGAGAAGCGGCGCCGCACGTCCTGCTTGAAGCGGCCGGCGAGGGCGGCGAGGCGGCCATAGGCGGCGGGGATGAGGGTTTCCAGGCGGGCGCGCAGCAGCCGCGACAGCACCGGCGCCTCACCGCCGCTGGATACCGCCACCATGACCGGCGAGCGGTCGATGATGGAGGGCATGATGAAGGAACACTGGCCGGGCCGGTCCACCACGTTGACCGGCACATGGCGGGCGCGCGCCGCGTCGTGCACGGCCTGGTCCAGGTCCGCGTCCTCGCTGGCGGCGAACACCACGTCCATGCCTTCGAGGTGTTCGGGGCGAAAATGGGCGCGCAGGTGGATGAGGCGATCGGTACCGGCGTGCGCCGCGAAGGCCTCCGACAGGTCTTCGGCGGCGACCGCCGTGACCCAGGCGCCGGCATTGAGCATCAGCGCGGCCTTGCGCGCGGCGGTGTCGCCGCCGCCGACCACCAGGCCCTTGCGGCCGCGAAGGTCGAGGAAGATGGGTAAGTAGTCCATAAGCGTGAAGCGAGAGGCGTTAGGAGTCAGGTGAACTGCAATACGGGCGTGGGGCTGAAGTTTACGCCTCAGGCCTCACGCCTTGCACCTCACGAACCACTGCCGCATCCACCCGAGCCGCAACCGCCGGAACCGCAGCCGCCACCACCTCCCGAACCGCAACCGCCGGCGCTGGCCTTCATGAAGACGAAGCGGGATTGGCCCGGCGTCACCTCGCTGAAATCGATGGTGACGTCGTCCAGATACGGCGCAGACTGGGCGTTGACGAGCAGGGTCACGCCCCAGACATCGACGGCGGCGTCGTTACTGCGCTCCTCGTCGAAGCCCATGCCGAACTCCAGCATGCCGGCGTCGTTGACGCGGGCGGCGACGCGCAGACCCATGTTGCCGGCGCCGGACTGTTCCGCGGCGACGCGAATCTGCTCGGCGGCTTCCTTGGTCAAACTGATCATGTCTTGCTCCTTGTGAAAAAAAGTCAGGCGGCGAGGCGGGCCGCGTTCGGGGGTTCGGCGCGGGCCGCCATCTTGCGCAGAAACGGCAGGATCCAGCCGCGCTCGCCGCTGCCGCGGCGGTGGCAATAGGCAGCCAGCAGGTTGTCGCGTACATAACCGTCCCGACTGCCGTCGATGCCATGCCCGCGCAACACGCGATAGGCGCAGGCGAGGTCTTCGGGCAGTTGTTCCAGGCGCGAGTAGTGGAATTCGTGGGCGGGCATCTCGCCCGCTGGCGACGGCCACGGCGTTTCCTGCGTCGCTTCCAGCAGGGCATAGCCGCGACCGACCGGACGCTCGCCCATGACGGTATCGCCGGGCACCAGGCCGACCATTTCGCCGCGTCGCCCGTTCCACTGGATGGAACGCGACAGGTACATGAGGCCACCGCATTCGGCGTAGGTTGGCAGGCCCGCCTGCACCGCCCGGCGGATGTCGGCGCGCAGGCTTGCATTGGCTTGCAGGGCCTCGATGAACATCTCCGGAAAGCCGCCGCCCAGCAGCAGGCCGTCGCACTCGGGCAGGCGCGCATCACGCAGGGTGTCGACGGGAAGTAGGCGCACCCCGAGGTCGCGCAGAGTGTCCAGGTCTTCCTGGTAATAGAAACCGAAGGCGCGGTCCTGCGCATAGGCCAGCCGCAGTCCCGCAAAGGCGTTGGCGGACTGCCGGGGAGCGGCAGCGCGCGGAACGGCGGCGCGGCCGGCGACAGCCAGCACGGCGTCGAGGTCGACCTGCTCGGCGACGCGCGCGGCGATCGCCTCGATGCGCACTTCGGCGGCCTCCGCCTCGTTGCCCGGGACCAGGCCGAGATGGCGTTCGACAATGGCCAGGCCCGCGTCCAGACGGACCGCGCCCAGCACCTTGACATCGGTGTAGCGCTCGATCACCGCACGCAACTTGTCCTCGTGGCGCGGGCCGCCCACCTTGTTGAGGATGACCCCGGCGATGTCCACCCGCGCATCGAAGGCCTGGTAGCCGAGGATCAGGGGTGCCACGCCGCGGGTGACGCCGACGCTGTCCAGCACCAGCACGACCGGCGATCCCAGGAGCTTGGCGAGGGCTGCATTGCTGTTGCTGCCATCCAGGTCGAGGCCGTCGTAGAGCCCCTTGTTGCCCTCGATCAGGCTGATGTCCGCGGACGCCGCATGGCGTGCGAACAAGGCCTCGATCTCCGGCGTCGCCATCATGTGGAAATCCAGGTTGTAGCTGGGCCGGCCCGAGGCCAGGCCATGCCAGATCGGATCGATGTAGTCCGGCCCCTTCTTGAAGGCCTGCACGCGCAGGCCCCGCGCGCGCAAGGCGCGGCACAGGCCCAGTGTCAGCGTGGTCTTGCCGGACGACTTGTGGGCGGCGGAAATGAAGAGATGCGGCATGGCGGCATTTTACCCGTGCAAAAACAAAAAGCCGACAGATTTAGTCGGCTTTTGTTGGATTGCGGCCGGCTTCAGTCTTTCCCGCTCTCCAGGGCGGGGAAATCGTCCTGGGGCATGAACTTGAAGGTGCGCACGGCAATGGTGGTCGCCAGGAAGGCGATGCCGATGCCGCCCATGCCCAGCATGAATTCCCAGATACTGGGACTGTACTGGGCTACTACGCCGTCATAGAAGGCGCTGCTCTCGGCATAGCCGGGGAACATGTCGAGCGGGAAGGCCTGCCCTCCGACGATGGTCACGTACATCTGCGCATGGCCGCCGATGATCACCAGCAAGGCCGCCAGCGCCACCAGGGCCATGGACTTGCGCGCGGCGGAACTGAACAGCAGAACCAGGGGGATGATGCCGCCGACGAGGATCTGGCCGACCCAGAAGAGCACGGTGTAGATGCCGCCGTCGAGCAGGATGAAGCGCTCGAATTCCCACTGCTTGGCGAAATACAGGTTGGTGATGTGGAACACCACGGTGAAGTAGAGCGAGGCCGCGACGAACACCGCCAGCAGTTTCTCCATGCGAGCCTGGACACGCTCGTCCAGGTTCAGGCCGTTCCACCAGTACATGGCGGTCTGCACCAGCAGGAACACCGCTAGGCCGTAGGCGAACGACATGATGACGAACATCGGCGCCATGAGGGCGGAGTTGTAACCGGCGCGGGCGACGAGGAAGCCGAAGATGGATCCGGTCGCCGTGGTCAGCGCCAGGCGCCAGAGGAAGGCGACGAAACCGACCGGGGTGGAAAATCCCTTCAGCTTGCGGTCCATCAGGGTGATCAGGTACAGGCCCACAATGGCGAAGAAGCCGTTGTAGAAGATCATGTTCCAGGCAAAGATGGACTTGAAGTTGTAGTGCGTCATCGCCACGATGAGCCGATCGGGCCGGCCCAGATCGAGCACCAGCACGGCCAGGCCGCCGGCCATCATGGCCAGCGCCAGCATGCCGGACAGCGGCGCGCGCGCCTTGTAGAGCTTCTTGCCGAACACGGAGCCGATGGAGGCGACGTTGAGGACGCCCGAGGCGGCGACGATGAGGAACACCGCGAAGACGTGCGGCAGGCCCCAGACGATCTGGTTGTTCATGCCGGTCAGCACGTGACCGTGATGCTCCAGGGTGAAGAAGGCGAACAGCGTGCCCAGCATCACCAGCCCGCCGAGGACGAGCAGCATGAGGAACTGGGGGGTGCGGCAGGCGGCTTGGTTGAGGCAGGTTTCGTTGGCCATGATTCAGATTCCCTGGTAACGCACGCCGGTGTTGAGACCCAGATCGGCGCGCACCTCGGTGCTGGCCTGGCTCTTCAGCGCTTTCGACAAGGCGCTCTCGGGATCCAAAAGATCGCCGAACAGCATGGCCTGGTGGCCCTTGGCGTTGCAGGCTTCGACGCAGGCGGGCTGCTCGTCACGATCCACGCGCTGCACGCAGAAGGTGCAGGATTCCACGCAACCCTTGCCGCGCGGCACCTCGGGGTTCTGCTCGGTGAGCGGCTCGTGCACGAAGGAACGCGCTTTGTAGGGACAGGCCATCATGCAGTAGCGGCAGCCGATGCAGATGTGGCGGTCGACCAGGACGATACCGTCGGCGCGCTTCATCGAGGCGCCGGTGGGACAGACGTCGACGCAGGGCGCGTGCTCGCAGTGCTGGCAGAGCATGGGCAACTCGTGCACGCGGCCGTTGCGCAGATCCTTGATGTTCAGCTTGCGGATCCACTGGCTGTCCTGCGGGCCGGTCTTGCCGTCCAGGCCGTTCTCGGTGTTGCAGGCGTTGACGCAATCGTTGCAGCCGTCGCCGCACTGGTTGGTGTCGATCAGCATGCCCCAGCGGCGCTCGGCACTGGCCGCCTGTTCCGGCGGACGGCTATGCGCCGCGCCGAAGACCAATACGCCGGAGGCGAGGCCGGCACCGGCGACGACCGCACCGGCTTTCAGGAATTCACGACGTTCCTGCAGGGTTTCCTGCTTCTCGGGTGCGCTCATTGACCGCCTCCATTCTTTGGGGAAGGCATCTGGGGCGAAGCGGCGGCCTGGCCCGGGTCGGCGACGCGCGCAGGCTTACGGCCGGGTTTGGTGGCATGGCAGTCCCAGCAATCCAGCCGGGTGCCGGTATACACATGGCAGGCCATGCAGAAGTCATCCTTGCCGGCCGCGACGCTGCCGCTCTGGCTGCCGGCGTGGCACTCCACGCAGCCCTTGAGGCTGTGCTTGGTGGTGCGGATGCCCTTGCGCATGGTGTCATCGCGCTGATGCTTGAGCAGTTCCATGTGGTTGCGGCGCATGAACTGCGTGTCTTCCACGCATTTCTCGCCCTTGCCCCGCTCCAGCTTGGGCAGCCCCACGCCCGCCGCCGCCTGGAAGGAGGGAACGGCCAAAACCGCCGCCACCCCCGCCAGGACGACCAGACGCAACCAATCGGCCAGTTTTGCCATGCCGTTCATCCTTCTGATTACTCGCCCATACCCATGATGATGTAGCCGGTCGGGCACACGTCGGCGCAGATGTGGCAACCGATGCACTTGGCATAGTCGGTGTCGACGTAGCGGCCGGTGGTGGGGTTGTCCTTCTTCTTGACCTTGAACACGGCGGTCTGCGGGCAGTACACCACGCAGTTGTCGCATTCGAAGCAGAGGCCGCAGGACATGCAGCGTTTGGCTTCCGCCACGGTCTGCTTCTCGTCCAGGGCGTGCAGGCGGTCCTCGAAGTTGCCCAGGGCGGAATCCTTGTCCAGCACCGTCACGCCACGCTGATTGCGGGGCACGTTGACGAAGTGGCCAAGGAACATCTCGGTGGAGGGGATCACGTAACGGCCGGAACGATCCTCGTAGTTGTGCAGGGTGTCCTTCCATTCCGAGGTGCCCCACTCCGGGCCATGGTGCTCCTTGTAGTCGTGCCCGGTCTCCACCCAGCGCCGCACCATGTCCCAGTGCGCCACGTCCACCTTGGGCCGGCGATCCTGTTCCTCGCCCTTGAGGAAGGCATCGATGCCCTCGGCGCAGATGCGGGCGTGGCCGATGGCGGTGGTCAGCAGGTGCGGACGGATGACGTCGCCGGCGATGAACACGTTCTCCTTGCCGGGGAAGCGGTAGTTCTTGTCGGCGCGGATCAGGCCCTTGTTGTTGTTGAACGTCTCCAGACCGGTGAAGTCCACGGCCTGGCCGATGGCGGAGACGATGAGGTCGCCGGCGATGTCATGCTCGGTGCCTTCCTTGATCTTGGTCTCGTTGCCGACCATCTCGAATTCGGCCACGCGCAGGGCGGTGGCGCGGCCGTCCGGGCCCCTGACCACGGCGACCGGGGTGACACCGCCGACGATCTCGATACCCTCGGCCTTGGCCTGTTCCACTTCGTGCTTGTTGGCGGCCATCTTGTCGATGGTGGCGCGGGAAACCAGCACCACCTCGACGCCCATGCGCGCGGCGATGGAGCTGACGTCATGGGCGGCATGGCCGGCCAGCACCATTTCCGGCAGGTCGGTGGTGGAGGCGTTGGTGATCTTGCCCAGGCGGCGGGCGACGGTGGCCACGTCGATGGAGGTGTCGCCACCACCGATGACCACTACCTTGTTGCCGACGTGCTGCAGGCGGCCCTCGTTGAAGGCACGCAGGAAGGCCATGGCGGTGACACAGTTGGGGGCGTCGGCGCCGTCCACCGGCAGGCTGCGACCACCCTGGGCGCCCAGGGCGATGAGGACCGCGTCGAAGTCCTTCTCGATCTGCTCCATCGGGAGGTCGGTACCGACGCGGCAGTTCATGCGGGTTTCCACGCCCATGTCGAGGATGCGCTTGATCTCGCCGTCCAGCACTTCACGGGGGGTGCGGAAGCCGGGGATGCCGTAGCGCATCATGCCGCCGAGTTCGGCGTGGTCGTCGAAAATGGTGCAGCCATGGCCCATGCGGCGCAGCTGGTAGGCGGCGGCCAGACCGGCGGGGCCGCCACCGATGATGGCGATCTTCTTGCCGGACTCGGTCTCGGGCTTGGCGAAAGCCATGTTGTTGTCCAGCGCCCAGTTACCCAGGAAGTGCTCGACGGAGTTGATGCCGACGTTTTCCTCGACCATGTTCCGGTTGCAACCGGATTCGCAGGGAGCGGGGCAGACGCGGCCCATGACGGCGGGGAAGGGGTTGGCGCTGGTCAGCCGGCGCCAGGCGTATTCCTGCCAGCTCTGGCCACCGGTGGGCTTCTCGATGCCGCGCACGATGTTGAGATAGCCGCGGATGTCCTCGCCGGCCGGGCAGGAACCCTGGCAGGGCGGGGTGGAGTGCACGTACTCGGGGCACTTGTGCGTCCAGCTGGCCTGGAAAATCTTTTCCTGGGAACGGCGATAGTTCTCTTCCGTTTCGCCATCCTTGTAACGGCGCCAGGTCTGACCTTCGGTTTTTTTGACATCCTTGGATGTGACAGCCATCTTCGCTCTCCTATCGTCAATTTCGTGCGGCGCGTGCGCCAAACCACTTTGCTACTCGGGTTGGCACGGAAGCCCGTGCCGCCATGTGTTGCGTCAATATCGATACATCAATCCAGCTTGATGGCCGTGCCGACGAGCTGGTGCACGCCACCGACCATGTTGCGGTCGAATCCGTAGTAAGGCAGAACCTTGGTGAACTGCGCCTTGCAGATGGCGCAGATGAGCGCCAGGAAGTTGACGCCCTGGCCCTGCACTACGTTGTTGTAGGCATTCATGCGCGGCAACGCGCCCTTCACCCGCACCTCGATCAGGTCGTCGGTGAGGAGGCCGCCGCCGCCACCACAGCAGAAAGTGGATTCACCGATGGTTTCCGCCGCCATGTCCTGGAAATTGTTGGCCACCGCGCGGATGATGTTGCGCGGAATGGTGAACTGGCCGCCCGGTTCCGTGCCCATGCGCGAGGCGCGCGCGACGTTGCAGGAATCGTGGAAAGTAATGACGCGGTCGTCGTTGAGGGACTTGTCGAACTTGAGCACGCCCTTCTCGATGAGATCCCAGGTGTATTCGCAGATGTGCATGGGCTGCGGGTAACGCGGGTCGAGCTGATTCTGCAGTTCGACGGAGAAGGGATCGTCGCCACCGTAGCCGATGCCGGTCAGGGTATTCCAGAACGCGTAGGCGACGCGCCAGGCATGGCCGCACTCGCCGACGATGATGCGCTTGACGCCGAGTTCGAGGGCGGCATCGCGGATGCGCATGGCAATGTTCCGCATGGTTTCGTAATTGCCGTTGAACAGGCCGAAATTACCGGCCTCCGAGGCCTTGCTGGACAGGGTCCAGGACGCTCCGGCGGCATGGAACACCTTGGCATAGCCGATCAGGGACTCGACGTGCGGCTCGGAGAAGAAGTCGGCGGAGGGCGTCACCAGCAGGATTTCGGCGCCTTCGACGTCCAGCGGCATTTTCACCGGCACACCGGTGTCGGCCTCGATATCCTCCTCCAGGCCCAGCAGGGTGTCTTCCAGCGCGGGACCGGGCAGGCCGAGGTTGTTGCCGATCTTCTGCACCTTGACCAGGATTTCACTGGAGTACTTCTGGCCGACACCGACGTAGTTCAGGATCTCTCGGCCAGCCATGGTGATCTCGGCGGTATCGATGCCGTAGGGGCAGTACACCGAGCAACGCCGGCACTCGGAGCACTGGTGGTAGTAGTTGTACCACTTGTTCAGCGTGTCCTCGGTGAGGTCCTCGGCGCCTACCAGCCAGGGGGCGATCTTGCCCGGCAGGGTGAAGTAGCGGCGGTAGACCTTGCGCATCAGTTCCTGGCGCGCCACTGGCATGTTGTTGGGGTCGGCGGTACCGAGGAAGTAGTGGCACTTGTCGGTACAGGCGCCACAGTGCACGCAGGCGTCCATGAAGACGCGCACCGAGCGGTATTTCTCCAGGACCTGGCCCATGCGATCTAGGGCGCGTTCCTTCCAGTCCGCCGGCAACTGGTGCGGATAGCCGAGGTAGGACTGCGAAGTCTCGGCGGCGAGGAAGGATTTCAGGTGCGCGGTCGCCCCTTCCTTGATCTTGGGGACTTCCGTGTATTCGCTCAGCGCGGGGACTTCGAACTCGGGACCAGCCACGTTAGCTCCTTATCTCTCTCAGCTCGGTTCGCATTGTGCGTCAGCGGGCGGACTCAGGCCTTGTCGCGTTCCAGGGCGGCGGCCCAGGGCGCGATATGGCGGGTTTCACGCGGATCGTCGGCCTGATTACGGGTCGGGCTGAAGAAAATTCCCGGGGCATGCAGGAGCTTGCTCACCGGGAAGATGATCATCAGCACCGCCACCAGGAACAGGTGGGCCATGAGCACCGGGTCCGCGGGCATGGGGCGGAAATCGAAGGTCATGAGGCCCAGCATGAAGGCTTTCACGGCGACGATGTCGGTATGCGCGACGAAGGTCATCAGCATGCCGGACAGACCGATGGCGATGAGCAGGGCCAGCATCAGGTGATCGGAGGGTGTAGAGATGTAGCGCACGCGGTCGACCAGGAAACGGCGTGCCCACAGGCCGGCGAGGCCGACGACCATGGCGAAACTGGCGTACTTGCCGAAAGGCTGGATGAACTCGACCAGGAACCATACGGGTTCCTGGAAATAGCGCACATGACGCAGCAGGACCAGGGCCAGGCCGACATGGAACAGCCAGCCGAACAGCCAGATCCATTTGTTGGACTTGAACAGCGATTCGAACAACACGACCTCGCGGGCCATGCGCACGGCCACACCGCCCTTGCCGGTCGGCGCGGGCGTGGTGGGGATATTCAGGGGAGCCGGCGTACGGCCGTACTCGTAGATGCGATAGGCGACTCCGCCGAGCAACACCAGGGTGGCGAAGTAAAACAGCACCGTGTAGAAAATCGTCAACGAAGTCATCCCCACCTCTGCATGTCGGGCAGAACACCTCACCGGAACCTGAAACGGCATCCGGGCGGTTGCATTCACACTTGCACAAACACTTTCAACAGCGCCCGGCGGGCGCACCCGCCGGGTTGATGCGGCTCCGTAGAGCGATCAGATGCAGCCTGTCGGCTTCGGCAGGCCGGCGATCTTGCATGCCTGCTTGGCGGGACCGTAGGGAAACAGCTCGTACAGGTACTTGTTGTTGCCCTTGTCCGGACCCAGCTTCTTGGCGACAGCCTTGGTCAGCACGCGCACGGCGGGAGCGATTTGATACTCCTCGTAGTACTCGCGCAGGAAGTTGATCACTTCCCAGTGGCTATCGGTCAACTCGACCTTTTCATCCTTGGCCAGGTATTCCCCGATTTCCCTAGTCCAGTCGGCCAGATTGGTCAGGTAACCCTCTTCATCGACTTCGAACGACTTGCCAGCAACTTCGACCATAGGCATAGCATTTCTCCTTAAAGAACAAAAATTACAGCCAGGACTGACAGGTGCTGTGTTCCGTCACCAGATCCACAAAACCGCCGTAATCCACCAGTTTCACCCCATCCAGAACACGCCCGGCCATGCCGCGCGCTTCCATGTCGGGCCCCAGGGCATAAATCTGAAGGTCGGCCATGGCCGACTGGATTTTCGCCGCCGCCTCGCTGCCCTGGGTCGCCGCGTACACGGCATCCTCGATCAGCAACACGGCGGAACCTTTGGTGGCCATGCGCAGACAGCTCTCCAGGGAGTTCCGCTCGGTGGCCGACTTATTGACGATATGCAGCATGTTCGTTTTCCTCAGAAGCTGATGACGACGTCCTGCTCAGCCATGAGGCTGGCCATTTCGGCGCTGTCGAGCACGGTCACATCCACGATCAGGTCGTCCTCGGAAAGGCCGCGGGCGTCCATGGACGCTTTTTCGACATACAGTTTCTCGATGTCGTAGCCTTCCAGGGCGCGGTAGGTCTTGGAGAAATCCTTGACCTCGATACCCTTGGTGTTCATGCCCTTGATCAGTTCGTACACGCCATCGTCGGTGAACACCATGCTCACGTCCTGATCGAAGGCGGCGGAAATCAACACCACTTCCAGGCCTTCCAGGGCGTAAACGGTGCCGTGCGGCGCCTTGCGGTTGACGAACATGAATTTCTTGACGACGCCTTCGCCGCCTTCCATGTCATCCATCATGTCGCTCATTGCGTTCCCCTTAATCGCCGAAGGTCACCAGGCGATCACACTGGATGCCGGCTTCCACCAACTGGCCCAGGCCGGAAATACGGAATCCGGGAGCCAGAATCTCGTCCTTGATGCCGCGGCGCATGCCGGCGGCGACGCACACCACCAGATCGACGCCGTGGTCTTCCGCCAGCTTGGACCAGCGGTTGACCACGTGACGGTCATCCTGGGGGGGCTCGGTGAGCTTGGTCGAGTTGTTGACGCCGTCGTGATAAAAGAACACGCGAGGCACTTTATGGCCCTTCTCGATAGCCGTACGGGCGAAGAGATACGCGGTATCGCTCGCCTGATGGTTATACGGGCCTTCGCTAACCATAATGCCGATCTTCATTTAAATATCCCTATCTCCGAATAACAAAACCGCCTCCGGGCCCCGGCATGCCGGGGCCGTGAAGGATCAGAAGCGGATGTGCGCGGAAGCGTTCAGGCTGCTGCGACCACCACGCCAGTTGTCGATGTGGTACTTGGTGAAGGGCAGACCGGTCTTCTCGAAGAACGCGGGCCAACCGATGCGATCGATCCAGTCGGTCATGCGCTCCCAGGGACGACCATCGGCCTTGTAGACGGCCAGGATCTTCTTGACCGCCTCGGCAACTTCGGGCCAACGCGGGGCGTTGTTGGGCAGGCCGGCGGCCACCAGCTTGTGGAAGGTGGGGCGCGAACGGGCGTTGGAGTTCTTGCCGCCGACCCAGATGGCGATCTTCGAATGCTCGGGGTCGTTGATCTGCATGGGCGGGCAGGGGGGGAAGCAGGCGCCGCAGCAGATGCACTTCTTCTCGTCCACTTCCAGAGAGGGCTTGCCGTTCACCAGGGCGGGACGGATGGCGGCCACCGGACAACGGGCGACGACCGAAGGACGCTCGCAGATGTTGGCGACGAGATCGTGGTTGATCTTCGGCGGCTTGGTGTGCTGCACGATGATGGCGATGTCGGCCTGGCCGCCGCAGTTGATCTCGCAGCAGGAGGTGGACAGCTTGACCCGGTTGGGCATCTCGCACTTGACGAATTCGTCGTACAGCTCGTCCATCAGCGCCTTCACCACGCCGGAGGCGTCGGTGCCGGGGATGTCGCAGTGCAGCCAGCCCTGGGTGTGGGCGATCATGGACACCGAGTTGGCGGTGCCGCCGACCGGGAAGCCATTGTCGGACAGGGCCTTGATCAGGGGCTCGACCTTGGACTGGTCGGTGACCATGTACTCGATGTTGGAACGGGTGGTGAAGCGCACGAAGCCGTCGGCGAACTGATCGGCGATGTCGGCCAGCTTGCGCACGGTGTAGTGGTCCATCTGGCGCTGGGTGCCAGCCTTGACGGTCCAGACTTCGGCGCCGCCCTCGGCGCGGTGGTAGAGCACACCCGGCTTGGGATGGGAGTGGTAAATCCACTTCCCATAATTGTTCTTCATGACAGGGTGCATGTAGGGCATCGGGTCCGGCGCGCCGGATTCGATGGTCTCGTGAGTTCTTTCAGCCATGCTTATCTCCAACCTATTGAGATCGAAAACCTTGCTTTACCCCGGCCCGCGCAAGGGCGGGCCGGAACACCGGAATCAGGCCGCGGCCTGCTTGCGCTCGAACCACTTCTCGGCTTCCTCGTCCCAGCCATCCATGCGGACGTAGGGGTTGCTGCGGGGATGCACGATCATGTTGGCATCCACCTCGAGGCCGATGCCCTCCAGGAAGTTGACCAGGCCGATGCGATCGATCATCTCGCCGGTACGCTCGTGCTCCAGAGCGTTCTCGGCGAAGAAGTCGAGGATGTTGCGGGACAGTTCGTTCAGCTTCTCGAAGTCCTCGTCGGACTCCATCTTCATGAACGGGATCACCACGGTACCCATGGTGGCACCGATCTTCAGCACGCCCTTGCCGCCCACCAGGATGGTGACGCCCTTGTCCTTGCCGGGCAGCAGCGCGCCGGGCATGACGTTCAGGCAGTGCATGCAGCGCACGCAGTTGTGGTTGTCGATCTCCAGGCAGTTGGCGTCGGACACGGCCACCTTGGTGATGCCCTCGCCGGCGGCGGCGCCGTCGTTCTTGACCAGGCGGATGGCGCGGGTGGGACACATGGAAACGACCATGTTGGTCAGGTCTTCCATGCTGTGCGCAGCCATCCATTCACGGGCGATCTTCTCGTCCGCGCGCATGCTGTCGCGCCAGGTGCCGATGGTAGCCATGTCGGAACGCTGGATGGCGTTGACGCAGTCGTTGGGGCAGCCGGAGAACTTGAACTTGAACTTGTACGGCAGGGACGGACGGTGCATGTCGTCCAGGTTGTTGTTGATGACGGTGCGCAGGGCACGGGCCTCGTCATAACAGGACATTTCGCAGCGGGCGGCGCCAACGCAGGACATGGAGGTACGCAGGGCGGGACCGGCGCCACCGAGGTCGAAGCCCATCTCGTTGAACTTGTCGAAGGAACGCTGCACATCCTCGGTCTTGATGCCCTGGAACATGATGTCGCCGGACTGGCCGTGGAAGGCGATCAGGCCGGAACCGCCGGTCTCAAGCCAGGCGTCGCACATCTGGCGCAGCAGGTCGGAGGTGTAGTGCATGCCGGCCGGGGGCTGGATGCGCAGGGTGTGGAACTCGGCGGCCTCGGGAAACTTGGGCTTGCCGTCGGCATCCTTGAGTTCGGTGAAACGGGGGATGACGCCGCCGCCATAGCCGACCACGCCGACGGTGCCACCCTTCCAGTAGCCAAACTTGGTCTCATAGGAGGTTTCGAGCTGGCCCATGAGGTCGACCATCATGTCGTTCTCGTTGGCCAGGCGCTTCAGGCCGGTGACGAAAGAGGGCCAGGGACCCTTCTCCAGATCGTCCAGGTTGGGCGTTTTATACGGTTGCTTAGCCATCTGTCTTTCTCCTTGAAGTCTTGAACTACGGGTGTCGTCACAACTAACAGCACCTTGCCGCCGGCTTCAGACCGCACGGTCCAGTCATCGCATATTAGTGAGCCCTAATCGAGCCTTCCATCATTCCGATGGGGTAACTGGGTCCTTCACTCGGGTATCCAGAACCTACCCGAAGGGGTAGGTTCTGGATAATCCATCTCGGAACTGTAAATACCCGACTTAAAATGTCAGATAATTAGCAAATCAACGAAAGCTTATAGATTATGGACCAGATCACCTCGCTTGCGAAGTTCAGAAATCCTTATGGCAACCAAGAAATCGAATTTCAGGACGTGCGCTTCGAGGCTGGGGGCACGCCCATGCTACGGCTGCGCATCCGCGAACGAGGCGCGCGCTTCACCATTTTCGACATCGATCCGGTCACCGCACGCTACTGGGCCGAGGAAATGCTCAAGTGGGCGGGCCCGCTAGACACCGCGTCGCCGACCGCCGGGGAGACCTGATCCATGCGCATGTACAGCCCGGAATGGGAAGCCATCAAGGACTTCGAGCACATCGCCAAATACCGCGAGATTCAGTTCGACCTGAGCGGTTTCGAGCTTCCCCAGGACCACGGCTATGCCCTGTTCGAGGCCCTGGCCCGACACCTGCCCTGGCTGCGGGAACTGCCCGAAGCGGGCGTGCATCCGGTGCACGCCGCCCCCAGCGGCCGCAACGCCAACCTGGTCATCAATCGGCGCGTGAAGCTGGTGTTGCGCCTGCCCATCGAGCGCATTGCCGAGGCCCACGCCCTGGAGGGCCGCGTCATCGACCCGGGCGCCGGCGACATCCGGATCGGCGCCGTCAAGGAAAAGCCCCTGACCCCCTATGCCACGCTGTACGCCCACTTCGTCGATCTGGGCACGCTCGATGAAGCGGCCTTCCTGGAGGCGGCGCGGCGGGAACTGGAGGCTATGGACATCCGCGCCGGCCTGATCCCGGGCAAGCGGCGCGACATGCACACACCCAATGGGGTTATTGGCGGCTTCAGCCTGATGTTGCACGATATCAGTCTGCTGCAATCGCTGACCGTGCAGGAACGCGGCCTGGGCCTGCATCGTGGTTACGGCTGCGGCATCTTTGTGCCGCACAAATCCATCAAGGAAGTGGGCGGCGGCTGAGCGATCCGGCCGCCGCACACCTTATTTTCAACTTGTCTGATAGGAGAGAACCGTGGGATACGTTTTGAACGGCGAAGAACTGGAAGTGGATGACGATGGTTTCCTGCTGGAAGCCAATTTCAGCGACGAGATCGTCCCCGTCATCGCCGAGGCCGAAGGCATCACGCTGACCGACGAGCACTGGCAGATCATCAACTACATGCGCCGCAAGTACCAGGAAGACGGCCACACGCCGAACTTCCGCAACATGGTGGCGGAACTGGACGAGGAAATCGAAGGCATGGACTGGAAGAAGAAGCTCTATGAACTCTTCCCCCTGCAGCCCAACCGCCAGGCCGCCAAGGTGGCCGGCCTGACCAAGCCTTTCGGCAAGGGCGGCTACTGAGAAGCGAGTAGCAGGTAGCAGGTAGCGGGTAGCCGGTAGCGAATGCATGCGCGCCTCCGGCGCGGAAATTCAAGCTACGAGCTACCCGCCACCCGCTACCAGCTACGAGCTAGCAGCCATGTTTTCCAATACCCTCGTCACCACCGAAGATCTCGCGGCCCATCTCGACGATCCCAACTGGGTCGTGTTCGACTGCCGCTTCACGCTGACCGACCCCAACGCGGGCCGGGAAGCCTACGGGAAACACCACATCCCCGGCGCCCGCTACGTCCATCTGGACGACGACCTGTCGGCACCCATCACCGAGATCACCGGCCGCCATCCCCTGCCCGAGCCGATGGCCTTCGCCGAGAAGGTCTGCCGCTGGGGCGTCGGCGTCAACAAGCAGGTGGTGGTCTACGACGACAGCTATGGCGCCATGGCCGTGCGTATGTGGTGGATGCTGCGCTGGTTGGGCCATCCCGGCGTCGCCCTGCTGGACGGTGGCTACCCCAAGTGGCAGCGCGAAAAACGCCCGGTCACCGCCGAAGTGCCGGAAAGCCGGCGCGGCAGTTGCGCCTGCCTGCCCGAGCCCAGCCAGATCGTCGACGCCGGCACCGTGCTGCGCGCCTCGCAAACCGCCGACGCCCTCATCATCGACGCCCGCCCGGAACGCCGCTTCAGCGGCGAGTTCGAACCCCTGGACACGGTTGCCGGGCACATCCCCGGCTCCATCAACTGGTCCTTCGAGGAGAACCTGGACATCGACGGCACCTACCTGCCGCCGGAAGCCCTGCGCGAGAATTTCCAGGCCCTGCTGAAGGGCCGCGCGCCCTGGCAGGTCATTCACACCTGCGGCTCCGGCGTCACCGCCTGCCATAACCTGCTGGCCATGGAAATCGCCGGCCTGCCCGGTTCCCGCCTCTACCCCGGCTCCTGGAGCGAGTGGATTCGCGATCCCTCGCGGCCCGTCGCCACCGGAGAATAAACGTGCTGCGCGCGAAAACCGTCTGGTTCAAGAAAGAAGGCGAGCGCCCCGCCGAGGAAGTCGCCACGGTCCTGGCCTCGACCATCTGGCGCCTCGCCGACAAGGCCGTGGACAACCTGTCCAAGGCCAATTTCGACATCGTCACCCCCGAACGCGGCTTCAAGATCATCGGCGAGCTCAGTTGCTTCCTGACTCATTACGTCGATCGCCTGGCCTTCGAACGCATGGACGACAGCAAGCGCCTGAATCTGGTCAGCGCCGTCGGCGTGCGCCTGGCGGAAATCATGGAGCAGAACATCCTCGACATGACCGGCGGCAAGACGGATCCGGACTACGACTACCAGGACGGCTACATCGACCTGCTCAACCGCCGCATGACGGATTATTCCGAGTTCGAATTTCCCGAGGACAAGGCCAGCTTCCAGGCCCTGCGCTTCCTCTCCCTGATGATCCGGGAGGGCATGGAGAAAACCGACCAGACCTGGATCCAGGACCAGCTCATGGACATCGAGGTGCCGGAGATGATGGGCATGGTCAAGAAGAACATGGACGGGTTTTATCCTGAAGGTCGTGCGTCGTGAGTGGCAAGTGGCAAGTGGCAAGTCGCAAGTAGAACAAGCGGACACGGTACCGACTCACGACTCACGACTCACAACTCACGACTTGCCACCCGCCACTGACCACTCCCCGCCATGATCCCGCCAGACTCCCCCTTCCATCCCGACAACGAAGCCGGCTACCAGACCTGGCGCGCGGCCAAGCTGGCCGGCTATCCCACCCGCGGCGAAGACCTCATCGTCGCGGTGAAGGACCCGAGCAACCTCTCCAACGAGGAATATCTGGCCCTCTGGCGGCTGATCGCCAAGACCAACATGGCCATCTACGCCACCGACCTGGGAGAAACCGAGGACAAGGACGGCCCCCGCCTGCTCTCCGCCCAGTTCGGACTCAACCATCTGGACGCCAACTGGCTCGCCGACGAGGATGGCATCTCCAGCCTTACCCCCCGGGACGAGGACACCAGCGCCCCGGACGGGCGCACGCCGGGCATCGATCCGGGCAAGCGCGGGGACTACATCCCCTACACACACCACCGCATCCGCTGGCACACCGACGGCTACTACAACCCGCCCGAGCGCCGCATCTGGGCGATGACCCTACACTGCGTGCGGCAGGCGGACGCGGGCGGCGAGAACGACCTGATGGACCACGAACTGGCCTACATGGCCCTGCGCGACGCCAATCCGGACCACATCCGCGCGCTCATGGCGGAAGACGCCATGACCATCCCGGCGCGGGTGGACGAGATGGGGGTGGCCCGTGGCGACGAGACCGGCCCGGCCTTCTGCGTGGATCAGGGCCTGCTCCATCTGCGCTATACGGCGCGCACCAAGAGCATCGCCTGGAAACAGGACGCCGCCACCCAGGCGGCCCTGCATGCGCTGGAGGCACTGCTCGCCAGCCAGCCCTTCGGCGCCTTCACCCTGAAGCTGCAACCGGGCATGGGCCTGATCTGCAACAACGTGCTGCACACCCGTTCAGGCTTCACCGACCGGCCGGAACACCGCCGCCTGCTCTACCGGGCCCGCTACCACGACCATCTGAGGAATCTCCGGGCCTAGGAGCCTGTCGGACTTTGGTCGTCGATAGCGAAAAACGTCCCCGTCGAGGACAGTTTTTGACGATTTTGCAGGGCAATAGTCGAACTATTGCCCAAAAAAGCGGCAAAAAATGGACCGACGGGGGCGTTTTGCAGCCGACGATTCCAAAGTCCGACAGGCTCCTAGCTAGCCCCTGCCGGCGCCGCCGCCCGGCCCCAGCTTGTGTTCCACCGCGAACACCGCCGCCTCCACGCGCGAGGAGAGGTTCAGCTTGGCGAGGATGTGGCGCACGTGCAGCTTCACGGTGTCGTAGCTGATGTCCAGTTGCCGGGCGATGGCCTTGTTGCTTTCGCCCTTGGCCAGGTGAGAGAGGATTTCCCGCTCCCGCTGCGTCAGCGACTCCAGCAGCGAGGTGGCGCTGTTGCCCTTGTTGTCGAGCATGCGCACCAGCTTCGCGGTCATGCCCGGCGCCACCACGGTCTCGCCGCGGGCGGCGCGGATGATGGCGTCCACCACCTCGTCCGGCTCCATGCTCTTCAGCAGGTAACCCTTGGCGCCGTTGCGCAGGGCGCGCGCCATGTCCTCCTCCGCCTCGCTGACGGTAAGGATGAGCACCGGCAGATCATGGCCCTCGGCGCGCAGGGCCTGCATCACCTGGATGCCGTCGGTGCCGCCGATGTTGAGATCGAGGATCAGCACGTCCGGCCTCTTCTCCCGCAGCAGATCGGAGACCTCGGCGGGGTTGCCGGTGATGGCGGAAACGTTGACCGCCCCCTGACTTTCCAGGAGTTCGGCCAGACCCTTGCGGAACAGGGTGTGGTCGTCCACCAGGACGATGCTCAATCGGCTCAAGATTTCTCCTCGATGCCCTGGCGGGCCGGGAAGCTGAGCCGGACGATGGTGCCGCCTGCCGGCCGGCTTTCGATGGTGAGGCGCCCGCCCAGCTTGGCGGCGCGTTCGCGCATGATGGTGAGACCGAAGCTCTTGCCCATGTCGGTGGTGGCGTGCGACACCAAACCCACACCGTCGTCGGCCACGTTCACCACGTACTGTTTTTCGTGCAGATCCAGGGTCACCACCACGTGGCGGGCACGGGAGTGTTTGCAGATGTTGTAGAGGGCTTCCTGGATGATGTGGAAGACCTGGATTTCCTCTTCCGGCGTCAGCACCACGTCCTGCGCGACGTTGAGGAAGTCGACGTCGGCGTTGGCCTTCTTGCTGAAGCTTTCCGCCATCTCCTGCAGGGCCGGCACCAGGCCGCGCGGATCGATGCGGTCGCGGAACTGGGTGATGAGGTTGCGCAGTTCCGAGTAAGCCATGTCCACCGCCTCCTCGACGTCGCCCAGGTAGCGGTTGGCGCGGTCCTGGTCGCCGTCGGCGAAGGCCTCGTTGAGCACCGACAGGCGCATCTTCGCGTAGGCCAGAGTCTGCGCCAGGGAATCGTGGATCTGGTTGGCCAGCATGGTGCGCTCGTTCATCAGCGAGATGCGCATGTTCTCGCGCGTCAGGCGGGTGTTCTCCAGGGCCATGCCCAGGTGTTCGCTGATCGAGTTGAAGAGGGTGCGGATGTCCCGCGGCAGGGGCTCGGGGTTGTCCAGGAAGATGTTGTACACCCCCATCACCTTGCCCTTGTAGCGCAGGGGCACGGCATACACCGTGCTGCAATGCTGGGCGAAGTAGATGTGGCGCACCTGCTTCTGGCACACCTCCATGACGCTTTCGCTTTGCGAGGACTGGGTGAGCGTGGCCTTGCCGCAGATGCCGCATTCCAGCGGCACGTAGCGCTCCTTTTCCACCAGCGCGGGGGAAAGCCCGATAGAGCCCACCATGCGCAGGTGGGCGCCGTCGGCGGTGAGGACGCGCACCGCGCCGGCCTTGGCCCTGGAAATGCGCACCATGATTTCCAGGAAGCGCATGAGCATCTGTTCGGTGTCGGCTTCCGCGCTCATGCTGCTGGCGATTTCCGCCAGCACCTCGATGACCGGCAGGCGATCGCCACCCTCCGCGCCGGCTCCGGGCGGTTCACCGGGCTCCGGGGTAGTGCTGGCCATGCCTATGGCGTCGAGGGGAATGCGGTAGGTTTCCACGCTTGCGGATCGTCAGGCGGAACCCGCATGTTAACGGAGCCGCGCGCGGACACGCACCCCCGGCTGCATGCGCTTCACAAGTTCTGCGCGAGCTTGTTGCGGGCGAGGGGCGGATTCTTCTCGAAGTAACGCTTGATGCCGTCGACGATGGCGCGCGCCATTTGGTCCTGGTAGGCCTCGTCGTTGAGGCGCTTCTCCTCCTCCGGGTTGGAGATGAAGGCGGTCTCCACCAGGATGGAGGGAATGTCCGGCGCCTTCAGCACGGCAAATCCGGCCTGCTCCACGTGCGGCTTGTGCAGCCGGTTGATGCCGCCGAGTTCCTCCAGCACCGCCTTGCCCACGCGCAGGCTGTCGGCGATCTGCGCGGTCTGCGAGAGGTCGATGAGGGTCTGCTTCAGGTATACGTCTTTCACCGCGATGTTGACGCCGCCGATCAGGTCGGCATCGTTCTCCCGCTTCGCCAGCCATCGCGCCGCGGCGGAAGTGGCGCCCTTCTCCGACAGCGCGAACACCGAGGAGCCGCGGGCGTGTGGCTTGATGAAGGCGTCGGCGTGCACCGACACGAACAGGTCGGCCTGCACCTTGCGCGCCCGGTTGACGCGCTCGTGCAGGGGCAGGAAGTAGTCGCCGTCGCGGGTCAGGTAGGCGCGCATGTTTTCGGTCTTGTCGATCATCCCCTTCAGACGGCGGGCGATGGACAGGGTGATGTCCTTCTCGCGCGAACCGTTCGCGCCGATGGCGCCCGGATCCTCGCCGCCGTGACCGGGATCGATGGCGATGGTGATGAGCCGCACGTAGTCCGGCTGGGCGGCCCTGGCGGCGGTGTTGCCGCGCGCATCCCTGGCGGCGCCCGCGGCCTGCGCCGCCTTGTCGCCGGCAGTCGCCGCGTCGGCCTTGCGTTCGGCCCGGCCGATGGCGTTCTCCACCAGGCTTTCCAGGGTTTCGGCGGAGGCGGGATACAGGTCGATCACCAGCCTGTGGCCGTAATCACCCATGGGCTTGAGGGTGAACACCTGCGGCCGCGCCTCGGTTTTCAGTTCCACCACCAGGCGCGTCACGCCGGGCCGGTTGAGGGCCACGCGGATGCCGGCGATATAGGCGTCCTGCGGCACCACCTTCGAGCTGATCTCGGTAAGGGCGGCCTCGGGATTGACCCCCTCCAGGTCGATGACCAGCCTGTTGGGGTTGGCCAGGCTGAAATGCTTGAAAGTGATGGCCGCGTCCACCTCCACGGTGATGCGGCTGTACTCCGGCGACGGCCACAGACGCGTGGCCTTGACGCTGGCGGCCTGGACCACCCCGGCGCAGAGCAGGAGCAGGCCGAGAATCAGACCGGCGAAGCGTTCAGCCGAGCAATGCATGCCGTGCCGGCCTCCGTGTACCCCTCGATGCGCACCGAGCGACCATCCGTTCCCTCGCAAAAGTCCAGGCCAACCACCACATCCGGCGCGGGCAACAAACCACCGCCTTTGTCCGGCCATTCCACCAGGCAGACACTGCCGGGATTGAAGTATTCGCGGAAGCCCGCGTCTTCCCATTCATCCGGGTCTGCAAAGCGATACAAATCAAAGTGATAGAGATTAAACCTCGGAAAACTATAAAGTTCAACCAGAGTATAGGTCGGACTCTTGACGCGCCCAGTAAAACCCAGTTCCCGCAACAGCCCGCGCGTCAGGGTGGTCTTGCCCGCCCCCAGGTCGCCGCGCAGCCAGATCGCCAGGCCGGGCGCCAGCGCACCAGCCAGGCGAGCGCCCAGTTCCAGGGTGGCGGCTTCGTCGGGCAGGCCCAGGCGGAAGACGGCGCTCACGCTATCATCCGCCGATGTCGCAGAAGCCCGGCCCCGCCGAACTGGAAGCCCTGAAACCCGCCATCCGCGCCTGGGGACGCGAACTCGGCCTGTCGTCGGTGGGCTTCGCCGCCGTCGAACTGGCGGAAGCGGAACAGGAGCTCATGCACTGGCTGGCCTCGGGTTATCACGGCGACATGCATTATATGGCGCGCCACGGCGCGACCCGCGCCCGCCCCGCCGAACTGGTGCCGGGCACGCTCAGCATCCTCAGCGCCCGCCTCGACTACCTGCCCGAGGCCGCCGAGGCGTGGGCCAATCTCGCCGACGGCGAACGCGCCTACGTCTCCCGCTACGCGCTGGGCCGCGACTACCACAAGCCGATGCGCGAGCGTCTGCGCAAACTGGCGGAGCGCATCGCCGACGCCATCGGCCCCTTCGCCTACCGTCCCTTCGCCGACAGCGCGCCGGTGATGGAAGTGGCGCTGGCCGCGAAGGCGGGCCTGGGCTGGAAGGGCAAGCACACCCTGCTGCTGACCCGGCAAGGCTCCTGGTTCTTCCTGGGCGAGCTCTACACCGACCTGCCCTTCCCGCCCGATCCTCCCGAGAGCGGCCACTGCGGCAGTTGCCAGGCCTGCATCGACATCTGCCCGACCCGCGCCATCCTGGCCCCTTATCTGCTGGATGCCCGCCGCTGCATCTCCTATCTCACCATCGAACACCAGGGTGCGATTCCACTGGAGTTGCGCCCCCTCCTGGGCAACCGCGTCTACGGCTGCGACGACTGCCAACTGGCCTGCCCCTGGAACCGCTTCGCCCGTCCCGGCGGACTGCCCGATTTCCAGCCCCGCAACGGCCTCGACACCGTCAGCCTGATGGAACTGTTCGCCTGGAGCGAGGCGGAATTCCTGGCCCGATTCGCAGGCTCGGCCATCCGCCGCATCGGTCATGAGCGCTGGCTGCGCAACCTCGCCGTGGCGCTGGGCAACGCTCCGCCCTCCGCCGCCGTGGTCCGCGCCCTGGAAGCCCGCGCCGACCATCCCTCGGTCCTGGTGCGGGAGCATTTACAATGGGCGCTTTCCCAACAACGTTGCCTGGCATGAGCGAACATCTCGACCCCCGCGGCGCCATCGGCGTGTTCGACTCCGGCGTCGGCGGCCTCACCGTGGTGCGCGCCCTCATGGAGCGGCTGCCCTTCGAATCCATCCATTATTTCGGCGATACCGCGCGCGTGCCCTACGGCGTCAAGTCGGTGCAGACCATCGCCCACTACACCACGCAGATCGCCGAATTCCTGCTGGAGAAGCGGGTCAAGCTGCTTATCATCGCCTGCAACACCATGGCCGCCGTCGCCGCGCAACTGGTGCGCGACCTCTCGCCGACGCCGGTACTGGACGTCATCGATGCCGGCGCGGTATCGGCCCTGGCCGCCAGCCGGAGCAAGCGCATCGGCGTCATCGGCACTCCCACCACCATCAACAGCAACGCCTACGCCCGCGCCATCCACAGCATCGACCCGGAAGCGCGCCTCACCTCTCAGGCCTGCGCCCTGTTCGTGCCCCTGGTCGAGGAAGGCTGGCTGGATCACCCGGTCACCCGCCTCACCGCCCAGGAATACCTGAAGCCGGTGCTGGCCGAGAACGTCGACAGCCTGGTGCTGGGCTGCACCCACTACCCCCTGCTCAAGCCGCTGCTGCGGGATGTGGTCGGCCCCGAAGTGGCCCTGGTCGACTCCGCCGAGGCCATGGCGGAACAGACCGCCGCCCTGCTTGCCCAGCGCGACCTGAGCAACCCGGAGCGGACCCCGCCGACCTACCACTTCTGGGTCACCGACGTGCCCCTGCGCTTCCAGACCATCGGCGAGCGCTTTCTCGGCCGGGGGCTGAACAACGTCCACGTGGTGCAGTGGTAAGAGCCGCCGGGACTGGCGCCAAGCCCGTCTTGACCTTGGTCATTACCCCATCAGCGCATTCTTATATACCCTAGGCCACCGATTCACTCACCCACAATGGAAGGAAACCCATGAAAACCCTGACCGCCCTCGCCCTTGCCGCCACCCTCGGTGTTTCCGGCACTGCCCTCGCCAGCGCCGATCTCGCCGCGCAACACAAGTGCAACACCTGCCACGCCATGGACAAGAAGATGATGGGCCCGACCTGGAAGGACATTGCCGCCAAGAACAAGGGCCAGAAGGATGCCGAGAAAGCGGTGGCCGAGGCCATCGTCAAGGGCAGCAAGAACAAGTACGGCAAGGTGCCGATGCCGCCGCAGCCGAAGGCCCAGGCCGACGCCGCCGCCCTGGCCAAGTGGATTCTGAGCCTCTGACCGGAGTCCCGGCCGAAGACGCGGGCGCTGCCCGCGTTTTTTTCGTCCGCGCTTGCGGGGCGGCGTCGAGACGTTAGACTGACGCGGCGAAGCCGTGGCGGAAGCGGTGAGATTCGAACTCACGGATGGTCTCCCATCGCCGGTTTTCAAGACCGGTGCCTTAAACCGCTCGGCCACGCTTCCACTGGGTCGCGCATTGTAAACCGCGGACGTATCGATTCAACGCGGCGGCGGCGCGGCGTGGCATACCCCGCAACGAACGGAGCCAGCGTGCACAAGACCATCATCTCCACCGCCGACGCGCCCCAGGCCATCGGCACCTATTCCCAGGCCGTCAAGATCGGCGACACGGTGTACCTTTCCGGCCAGATCGGCCTCGACCCCGCCAGCATGGAACTGGTGCAAGGCGTCGAGACGCAAATCCACCAGGTGTTCAGGAACCTGCGCGCGGTGGCAACGGCGGCCGGCGGCAGCCTTGCCGACGTGGTGAAGCTGAACATCTATCTCACCGACCTGTCGCATTTCTGCAAGGTCAACGAAATCATGGCCCAGTACTTCAGCCAGCCCTATCCCGCCCGCGCCGCCGTGGGCGTCGCCTCCCTGCCCAGGGGCGCCGAGGTCGAGGCGGACGGTGTCCTGGTGCTGGGCTGAGTCGCGCCCGGCCCGTTTCCCCGCGATGGCTCGCGGACGCTGACCCCGCATGGCCGGCGCGCAATCCCCCGATGCGGTCGCCCGCCGGCTGGGCCTGGATCAGGTCAGCGACCTGATCCTGCACCTGCCCCTGCGCTATCTGGACGAGACCCGCCTGACCCCCCTGGCCGAAGCGCGTCCGGGCGCCCACGTCCAGGTCGAGGGCTGCGTGCGCCACGCCGAGGTGCAGACGCGGCCGCGGCGCCAACTGGTGGCCGAGATCGAAGAGAACGGCGACCGCCTGTTCTTCCGTCTGCTGCATTTCTATCCCAGCCAGGTCGCGCAATTGCGGCCCGGTGTGCGCGTGCGCCTGCTGGGCGAGGTGCGGCCCGGCTTCTTCGGCGCCGAAATGGTGCACCCGTTCCTGCGCGTGGTCGGCGAGAACACCCCCCTGCCGGACCGCCTGACACCGGTCTACCCCACCGTCGCCGGCTTGTCCCAGCACGCCATCCGCAAGGCGGTGACCGCCGCCCTGGAACACGCGGACCTGGACGACAGCCTGCCGGCCGCCATGCTCCACTCCCTCGGCCTGCCACCCTTCCGCGCCGCGCTGGAAACCCTGCACGCGCCGCCCGCCGATGCTGACCCGGCGCTGCTGGAAAGCCGGCAAGAGCCAGCCTGGCGCCGCGTCAAGTTCGACGAATTGCTCGCCCAGCAACTCTCCCTGCGCCTGGCCGCGCGCCGGCGCCACGAGCACGCCGCCCGCCCGCTAAGCGGCGACGGCGGCCTCGGCGAGCGGCTACTGGCCGCCCTGCCCTTCCGTCTCACCGCCGCCCAGACCCGCGCGCTCGACGAAATCCGCCGCGATCTGGCCCTCTCCCACCCCATGAACCGCCTGTTGCAGGGCGACGTCGGCAGCGGCAAGACCCTGGTGGCGGCCCTGGCCACCCTGCCGGCCCTCGCCGCGGGCGCCCAGGTGGCGGTGATGGCGCCCACGGAAATCCTCGCCGAGCAGTTGTTCCTCAAGTTCCGTGAATGGCTGCAGCCGCTCGGCCTGCCCGTGCTCGCCCTCAGCGCCGCCAGCAAGGGCAAGGCGAAACGGCAGGCTCTCGCCGACCTCGCCGAGGGCCGTGCCCGCGTCGCGGTGGGCACCCACGCCCTGTTCCAGACCGGCGTCGTGTTCCGCGACCTCGCCCTGGCCATCGTCGACGAGCAGCACCGTTTCGGCGTCGCCCAGCGCCTGGCGCTGCGCGAGAAGGGGCAACTCGCCTCTGCCGCCGGCGACCATACCCCCCACCTGCTGATGATGTCCGCCACCCCCATCCCCCGCTCCCTGGCCATGAGCTACTACGCCGACCTGGACGTGTCGGTCATCGACGAACTGCCGCCGGGGCGCACGCCCATCGCCACCAAGGTGGTGTCGCACGCCCGCCGCGACGAGGTGGTGGCGCGCCTGCGCGACTACTGCCGGAGCGGCGGCCAGGCCTACTGGGTGTGCCCGCTGGTCGAGGAATCGGAAAAGCTGCAACTGCGCGCGGCCCAGGAAAGCCACGCGGAGCTGTCCACCCTGCTGCCCGAACTGGCCATCGGCCTGGTGCACGGGCGCATGAAGGCGGAGGACAAGGCGGCCGTGATGGCCGCGTTCAAGGCCGGCGGTTTGCATTTGTTGGTGGCCACCACGGTCATCGAAGTGGGCGTCGACGTGGCCAACGCCGGCCTCATGGTGATCGAGCACGCGGAGCGCTATGGCCTCGCCCAGTTGCACCAGTTGCGCGGCCGCGTCGGCCGCGGCGCGCGCGAATCCACCTGTGTGCTGATGTATGGCGAGGCGCTGACAGACATCGCCAAACAGCGCCTGCGCGTCATCAAGGAAAACGCCGACGGCTTCGCCATCGCCCGCGAGGATCTGCGGCTGCGCGGCCCCGGCGAATTCCTGGGTGCCCGCCAGAGCGGCGTGCCCATGCTGCGCTTCGCCGACCTGGAGATGGATTTCGACCTGCTGGAGATGGCCCGCGCCGCGGCGGGCGATCTGCTGGACCGCGACATGGATGCCGTCCACCGCCATCTGCGACGCTGGTTGCCGCGCGGACTCGACTACCTGCGGGCATAATCTCTTTTTTTCGCGACGATACCGGCATGACGACGGAGTGGCTGGCTTCAGCCTGGCTGGCGGGCCCCTGGCGGCACTGGCTCACCGACCACGGCTCCCTGACCCGGCGCCTGCGGCGCCTGGCGCCCGCCTTTCGCGTGCGGCGACTGGTTCAGGGCACGGCCATGCCGCACCGCGACGAATACGCCGCCCTGGGCCTGGCGCCGGGACGCAACGCGGTGATCCGCGAGGTGTTGCTGTTGAATGCCGACACGCCTCTGGTATTCGCCCACAGCGTGATTCCCTTCAGCGGCCTGGTTGGCCCGTGGGCGGCGCTGACCGGGCTGGGCAACCGCCCCCTGGGCGAGGCGCTGTTCAGCAATCCCCGCGTCGGCCGCCATGCCCTCGAATACAAGCGCGTGGACCGGCGCCACCCGCTCTATCGCGGCGCCGTCCGCCATCTCGCCGAAGCGCCGCGCGCGCTGTGGGCGAGGCGATCGCGCTTCACCCTGGAGGATCACCCCATCCTGGTCACCGAAGTCTTCCTGCCCACCACCCTGCTGCTGCGATGAACCTGCGCGACCGACTCACCGAGTACGAGAAGCTGATGCGGCTGGACAAGCCCATCGGCATCCTGCTGCTGGCCTGGCCCACCCTGTGGGGGCTGTGGCTGTCCAGCGCCGGCTCGCCGGACCCCATGGTGTTCTGGATATTCGCCCTCGGCGTGGTGCTGATGCGCTCCGCCGGCTGCGTCATCAACGACTACGCCGACCGGAACTTCGACCGCCATGTCGAACGCACGAAGAATCGCCCCCTCACCGCCGGCCGCGTCAGCGAGAAGGAGGCCCTGATCCTGGCGGCGACGCTGGCCCTGCTGGCTTTCCTGATGATCCTGCCGCTGGGCAACAGCCTGCTCATCCAGCTTTCCTTCGCCGCCGCCTTCCTCGCCGCCAGCTATCCCTTCACCAAGCGCTTCTTCGCCATTCCCCAGGCCTACCTGGGCATCGCCTTCGGCTTCGGCATCCCCATGAGCTTCGCCGCGCATCTCGACGCGGTGCCGCCCATCGCCTGGTGGCTGATGGCGGCGAACGTGTTCTGGGCGATCGCCTACGACACCGAATACGCCATGGTGGACCGCGCCGACGACCTCAAGATCGGCATCAAAACCTCAGCCATCACCTTCGGTCGCTTCGACGTCCTCGCGGTCATGCTCTGCTACGGAATAGCCCTGGGGCTGCTCGCCGTGGTCGGCTGGAAACTGCATCTGGGCTGGCCCTTCTATCTCGGCCTGGCCGCCGCCGCCGGCGTCGCCGGCTACCACTACACCCTGATCCGCGGGCGGGAACCGGACAGATGCTTCAAGGCCTTCCTGCACAACAACTGGTTCGGCGCGGCGGTGTTCGCCGGCATCGCCGCCAGTCTGTTGCCGGTCTGGCGATGAATGTGCCGGCGCGGTTCGCGCGCAGCGAAATTCTCATCGGCGCGCAGGGACTCGAGCGACTCGCCGGCAGCCACGTGTTTCTCGCCGGCCTCGGCGGCGTCGGCTCCTGGTGCGCGGAGGCGCTGGCGCGGGCGGGAGTGGGCCGCCTCACCCTGGCCGACATGGACCGCGTGGCGGAATCCAACATCAACCGCCAGTTGCCCGCCCTGTTGTCCACCGTGGGCCGCCCCAAGGCGGATGTGATGGCGGAGCGCATCCGCGACATCCACCCGGACTGCCGCCTCACCCTGATCACCGATTTCCTCACTCCCGACAACATCCCCGCCCTGCTGCCCGCGGACGCCGATTACGTCATCGACTGCATCGATTCCCTCAACTGCAAGGTGGCGCTCATCGCCGAGGCCCACAGCCGCGGCCTGCCGGTGGCGGCCAGCATGGGCGCGGGCAACCGCCTGGACGTGACGCGGGTGAGGCTGTCCGACCTGTCGGAAACGGAGGTCGATCCCTTCGCCCGGCTGGTGCGCAAGCGCCTGCGCCGGCGCGGCATCGAACGCGGCGTGCTGGTGGTGTGGTCGGACGAACCGGCGCGGCCGCCGCGCCCGCCCGAGCCGGTGAGCCAGGGCCGCGCGCGCGCGGTCAACGGCACCCTCTCCTATCTGCCACCGCTGTTCGGGCTGATGCTGGCGGGGGCGGTCATCCAGCGGCTGCTGGCTTGATCACGCGGGCGGACGCTCGCGGTATTCGCGCAGGAAATCGAGGAATTCCCCGGCCGGAACGGGCTGGCTGTAGAAATAGCCCTGCGCGCGGTCGCAGTGATGGCGCTTGAGGAACTCCAGTTGCCGCGGATGTTCGACCCCCTCGGCCACCACCTTGAGGCCCAGATTGTGGGACAGGGCGATCACCGCCAGGGTGATTTCGCGGTCGCTGTTGTCGGTGAGCAGATCCCGCACGAAGGAACGGTCGATCTTCAGCTTGTCGATGGGGAAGGTCTTCAGATAGGCGAGCGAGGAATAGCCGGTGCCGAAGTCGTCGACGACGATGCCCAGGCCCATGGCCTTCAGATCCCCGAGGATGCGCGCGGCCATATCCGGATGATCCATGAGGGCGTTCTCGGTCAATTCGATGTCGATTTGCGCGGCTTCGACGCCATGCCTGTCGAGGCTGCGGCGGATGCGGTCGGCCAAGCCCGGTTGCCGGAACTGGCGCGGCGACACGTTCACCGCCATGCGCGGCGGCCGCATGCCCCGCGCCCGCCAGGCGGCGTGGATGCGGCAGGCCTGGTCGATCACCCAATCGCCGATCTGGACGATGCAGCCGGTTTCCTCGGCGATGGGGATGAACCTGTCCGGCGGGATCAGACCCTGGTCGGGATGCCTCCAGCGGATCAGGGCCTCGGCGCAGACCACCTCGTCGGTGCGCAAATCGACGATGGGCTGGTAATACAGTTCGAACTCGTCCCGTTCCAGGGCGTGGCGCAGGGTGTTTTCCAGGTCCAGCCGCTCGCGTACGCGATCGCTCATGAAGGGCGCGAAGAACTGGCAGTTGTCGCGTCCGAACGCCTTGGCCTGGTACATGGCGGTGTCGGCGTTCTGCATCAGCGTCTCGGCGCTGTCGCCATCCTGCGGATGCACGGCGATGCCGATGCTGGCGGTGGCGTGCAGGACGCGGCCTTCGACCTGGATGGGGCGCTCGAACGCCCGGTGGACCTTGTTGGCGATGTGTTCGGCGTCCTCGCGGTCCTGTAAACTTTCCAACACGACGACGAACTCGTCGCCACCCAGGCGCGCGACGGTGTCCTCCTCGCGCACGCAAGTGTTCAGACGATGCGCGATTTCCCAGAGCAGCTTGTCGCCGACCGCGTGGCCCAGAGAATCGTTGACGTTCTTGAAGTGATCGAGGTCGATGAACAGCACCGCCACCAGGGCCTGGCGGCGCTTCGCCGATGCCAGCGCGTGGGTGAGGCGGTCCATCAGCAACAGGCGGTTGGGCAGGCCGGTGAGCGGATCGTGGTAGGCGAGCAAACGGATGCGTTCCTCCACCACCTTGTTGGCGGAAATATCCTTGAAGAAGGCCACGTAATGGCTGACCGGCCCGCCGGGACCATCCCGCACCACGCTGATGTCCAGCCATTTCGGATAGTGGCTGCCGTCCTTGCGCCGGTCCCAGATTTCCCCGGACCACTCGCCGATGGCGTGCAGCGTGTCCCACATCGCCTTGTAGAACTCGGGGTTGTGCAGGCCCGACTTCAGCATGGATGGCTGCCGGCCCAGGGCCTCGTCGGCGGCGTATCCGGTCAGGCGCGTGAAGCTGCGGTTGACCGCGATGATGCGGTTGTCCCGGCCGGTGACCATGATCGCCATTGGGTTGCACTCGAAGGCCCGGTCGAGCACCAGCAACCTCTCGGCGTCGGGGAGCATCCGCGCGCATTCCCGCTCCGGCATCTCGTCGTTCGCCGGCGGCGCCAGCCGCCTGTCGTCCTTGCTCATGCTCTCACGCTCTCTGGATCCGAACCCCGCGCTCTCCGGCCGAGGCGCCCGCCCGCGCCATCGCTTGCGCCGATCCGGCAGGGCGAACCAGTTGGGACTTGCGCTCGAAATGGGCGAACCGGAACAGCCGGCCGATCTCGTGGTCGTAGAGGATGACTGCGTTCTCCCGGGTGAGCCGGGAACGCTCCAGAGCCATGAGCATGAAACCCAGGCCGGCGGTCTCGATGCGGCGCGTGCCGAGCAGGTCGAAGATCGCCCGCCGCGCCAGTCCGCCCTGCCGATGCGGGCACAGGCGCATGCAACGCAACGCCTCGGCCAGGTCGAAGTCGCGCCCCACCTTGATGCGCAGCTCGCCTTCCGGTGTCATGCTGATCGCATGTTCATGCATCCCAATCTCCGACCTGCGATAAGGCAGCGGCGGATGTCCATGCCGGCATGGCCGGAACTTTCCTCCGCGACTACATGGCTGAACAGGGCGGAAATTGGGCCCACTACTGGGAATTCACCGCGGAAGGTCGGCGGTGGCGGGATACGGCCCGGAAACTCGGGAGGGACCACTCCTCGCGTGATCTGGTGGTTTTAACCACCGGTGCTTCTGGATATACGGCGATACTCTACAAAACTTTAGGGATATACGCACTGCCGCCCGCCCAGGGTCAGCGGTAGGGTGAATAAGCGAAGCGCATCCACCCTACGGTCTCAATGCACATGGTTTTTGATCATCAGGGGCGTGGTTTGCCCACTACATGAAAGTTAGGGGTATGCGCACCGTCGCCTTTGCGCATTCAGGGCGCGCGCAGGGTCTGGTTCATGTCCTCGACGGCCGTGATCAACTCGTCGGCCACTTCGGCGATCTTGCGGCGTCGCGAGCGCGCCCGAGCGCGCAATAGATCGAAAGCCTCCTGGCGATCCAGGCCCTTGCGCTCCATGATGATGCCTACCGCAGTGCGGGTTTTCTGCTCGATGCGCAAGGCCTGTTCGAGTTGTTCGGCGGTGGCGCGCAGCCGGTCGATTTCCAGGCCGCGCGCCATGGCGGCCTCGATGAAGGGCACCAGTTGCGGAATGTCCACCGGCTTGACCAGATAGCCGAGCGCACCGGCCTCCGCCGCCTCGCGTACCACGCGGTCGTCGCCGAATGCCGAGAGGAAGACGAAGGGCACGCGGCCCATCTCGTTCAAGGCCAGCGCCACCTCGATACCGGACATCTCCGGCATGCGCATGTCCAGCACCGCCAGGTCCGGGGCATTGTGCTTCACGAGTTCCAGGGCCGCCGCTCCGGTAACCGCGGTGGACACCTCATAGCCCAGATCACGCAGCCCTTCCGCGAGAATGGTGAGGATGACGCGGTCGTCATCCACGATCAGTATGTGTTTCGACACCATATGCAAACCTTCTCGGGAGATTTCTCCCGATTTCATCCTAGGCCAAAACCGGAGCTATCCGGCTTTGCGCGCCACGGTTCCGACCAACCCGGATTGAACCGGGATGTCGCGTCTACTGACAAGGCATGGAGTGGGCCCGGGGTTCGGACGCCGCGAAAGCTGGGCGGCGAGGGCGGAGGCGGGGGCTGTTGCCGGTGAGGCCTGCCGCAAGCCAAAGCGGGTTTGGCGCATCCATATTAAGGCAATTCGAACAGAATTATCCTGGAGAAGCGCCCGGAACATCCCGCTTGGACCCGGAGAATTCGAGTTGATCCGTGCGGGCGGCATACAGCACGGGTTCGCGGATCAGCACTTCCACCTCCACCCTCGCGCCGTCCTGGCGAAAGGCGATTTCCATGCCCGGATCCGGCCGCAGGGCGCGTACCAAACCGAGGCCGGTGCCTAGTCCCCTGCCCCGCCGGAAATCGAAGCCCGCCGGCAGAGCGCCGGGATTGACGATGCGCACCCTTGCCGCGTGCCCGTCCCTCCGCATGCTCACGCGCGTGTGCTGGGCGGCGGGCGGCCCGTCGGACCCGGGTGCGGCGTGCTTGACGGCATTGCTGATCAGTTCGTTGAGGATGAGGGCCACCGCCACGGTTTCGCTATCGAGAATCACCAGTTCGCCGCAGCCTTCGCGCGGACCGTCCAACGCGATGGTTACGCCGGAGAGGGCCGCGGTGCTGTCGACGATGGCCGGCAACAGCTCGCACAACATGATGGTGGGTTGCGCCAGACGCCCATGCAGGCCATGCACCACCGCCACCGACTGCACCTGGGCGATGGCCGCCTCGATGGCATCCGTGGCCTCGGGGTGCTTGCCCGCCTCCCGCCGCAGCAGGCCGACCACGGTCTGCAGGTTGTTCTTGATGCGGTGGTGCACCTCGCGGATGAGCACGTCCTTGTAGGCCAAAGCCTGTTCGAGATGGGCGCGTTCGGCCCGCTTGCGCTCGGTGGCATCCTCCAGGATGCCAGCGCTCATGCGCGCACCGCGCGGGTCATCGAAAGGCATCGCGCGTGCCCATACCCAGCGTTCCCGCTTGCTCGGGTGAAGGATCCGGAACTCCAGGTCGACCGGCTCTCCCGCGCACATCTTCCTCCATGCCTCGTCGACAGCCCCGAGATCGGCGGGATGCACCACACTCCTCCAGGCCAGAGGGTCGGCGTCCAGACGGGCGGGCTCGATGCCTATTACCTCCATGCACTGCGGGCTGACGTAGACGAATCGGGTTCCGTTTTCGACGATCCAGAACACTTCCTGGATGTTGGCGGCGAGCTGGCGAAAGCGTTGCAGGCTCTCCTCCAGATCGCGGGCGATGCGCACCCGCTCGCTGACCTCGCGGGTGATGCCCTGCCAGCCCAGATGGCGGCCTTCGCCGTCGCGCAAAGGCGCACAATTGGTTTCCAGGTAGGCGATTGCGCCGTCAGGCTGGCGGTAGGAATGGGATTCGCAGCGCGCTTCGCCCCGATCGAGGGTGTCGCGGAACAGCCTGGCCAGGGTCGGCCCCAGGGTTTCCGGCCAGATCTCCTCGGGGCGGCGTCCGAGCATGGACTTGGCGGACAGGGCGAAGACCGATTCGACATGGCTGTCGAGAAACGCGAAGCGCCCCTCGGCGTCGGTTTCCCACAAGCAGTTGCGGATCAGACCGATGACGTTGCGCAGCCGCGCTTCACTGGCGCGCAGGGCGTTCTCGGCGAGCGCGCGCGACAGCATGAGCACGGCCAGCGCCATGAAAGTCAGGGCCAGGACAAAGACAAAGCCGTGAATCGGAAACAGCTTTTCATCCGGCAACAGCAGGAACAGGCTGTCCGCGCCCCAGCGGATGCTGGAGGCGGCCACGGCATAAACCGTCGCGATGCCCAGCGCGGTATCCCAGGGCCTCGCGCGCAAGGCCAGCCAGAGTAGGATGGGCAGCAGGGGATACGGTCGAAACACACCCGGCGGCTGGCCCAGCAGGCTGGGATGGGCCAAGACCAGAGCGGACAGCAGCAGGAATAACAGGGCCGCCGGCGCCTCCCAGGCGTGGCCCAGGGGGCGCGGACAATCCGCCGTCGGACGGCAGATGAGGAGAGGCGCGAAGACCATCGTCCCCAACAGATGCGAGAATCCCACAGCGACCGCGGCGCGCAGGGTTGAGGCTTCCCAGAACCAGTCCGTGCCGCTCAGCGCGAAATAGGTGGGCGCCGACGCGGCCAGCCCGGCAAGAAGTCCACCGGCGACGAACAGTTTGAGCAGATCGGCCAGTTTGGCCAGTCTGCCGGGGAAACCGAGGCGGCGCAGCAGCGCGGCACCGACCACGGCCTGGACCGACGCGGCCAGCCCCAGCAACAACGCGCCTTGCCAGTGCGCTTGCCACAACACGGCGGCCACCGCGGTACCCAGAAGAACCCAGGGCAGCACTCGCCAGCCCCAGACCAGGGCGGCCCCCAGGGCGATGCCGGCGGGCGGCCAGAAGATCGCCGGCGCCACCTCCGAGCCGACCAGCGCGAAAGCGAGGTAGCCGGTGCCCAGACAGAGTCCCCCGGCCAGAAGGGGGCCGAACCAGTGACGCGATGGCCGGGCCGGCATGTCACTCTCTCCGCGCCGATTTCGGGCGAAACGCCTTCACCACCTCCTCCCGCGTCTCCAGGTAGGGACCGCCGATCAGATCGACGCCATAGGGCACAGCGGCGAAGACGCCGTCGAGGGTTTCCTGGATGGCCTTGGGCTGGCCCGGCAGGTTGAGGATCAGGCAACTGCCGCGCACCACGCCGACCTGGCGCGAGAGGATGGCGGTGGGCACGTACTTCAGGCTCACCGCGCGCATCTGTTCGCCGAAGCCGGGCAACACCTTGTCGGCCACCGCCAGGGTGGCTTCCGGCGTCACGTCGCGGGGGGCGGGGCCGGTGCCGCCGGTGGTGAGAACCAGGCAGCATTGTCCGGCCAGTTCGATCAGGGTCCGCTCGATGACCGGCTGTTCGTCGGGAATCAGGCGCTCGACGAATTCGATGGGATTGTGCAGCGCGGCGCCGAGCCACGCCTTCAGGGCGGGCAAGCCCTTGTCCTCGTAGACGCCGGTGCTGGCGCGGTCGCTGACGGAGACGATGCCGATGCGGGCGGATTGGTACATGTGTGCGATTCCTCTTGGCCGGGGTGGGAGGGAAGATGCCGCGAAAATCACGGAGCAGACCGATGCGTGGATTCCTATTTTCCCTCATCGCCGGTGTCGCGTTGGTGTTCTCCGCCGCCGCCCGAGCCGACCCGCCACCCGGCTACGCCTTCCTCGACCACGACGCCGGTCTGCGCCAGGCGAAGGCGGAGAACAAGCCCGTCCTGCTGTATTTCGGGCGCTACGGCTGCGCCTGGTGCGATCAGGTCAACCGCACCACCTTCGCCGATGCGGAAATCCGGCGCATTTTTTCCGAACACTATGCGCTGATCTACGTCGATGCCGAGGGTGGCCGGCGCATCCGCCTGCCCGGCGGCGAGCGCGTCAGCGAAGCCGAACTCGGCGTGCGCCTGGGCGCCTACGCCACGCCGCTGTTCGTCTTCATGAGCCCCGAGGGCAAGGTCATCGCCCGCATTCCCGGCTACAAGACGGTGCGGGATTTCCAGGACTACGACCGCTACGTGCGCGGCGGCCATCACCGCACGCAGAGCCTGCTGGAATTTCTCGGTGGGCGGCCATGAGGCACGCCCTGCTCGCCGGCCTGCTCGCCTGCGCCTCCCCCATCGTCACCGCGGCGACGCTCGACGTGATGGCCGGGGACGCCGCCGTGTTCATCCATCTGGAGGCCTCCGGCCGCGCCAGCCTGGCGGTTTCCGACGACCGCGTCGGCCTGGTCTGGGAAGACAACCGGAGTGGCGCGCCGCGCTGCCATCTGGGCGTGAAACCTCGCGCCGAGCCCTCCTTCCGCGTGTTTCCGTTCGGCCGCGGCGAGTGTTTCGAGCCGGCCCTGAGCCCCCTGCCGGACGGACGTTTCCTGCTCATTTGGGAGGACGAGGCCGGCGTCGGAGTCGGCATCGCCGGCGCCGATGGCGTCCTCGCCAGTGCGGCGCTGGCGCCCGCCGGCGGCCAGGGCGCCGTCGCCCATCACCCCAGCCTGGGGGCGATGGCCGTCTGGACCGCGCCCGAGGGTCGCTGGCGCCGTCTGTGGAGCGCGCCGCTGCGCATCGACGGCGGGACCTTGTCGCCGGGGCCGGCGCGGCCCGTGGACGCCGCAGCGCCGCGCGACGACCAGGCGTTTCCAGCCCTGGCGGCGACGGCGGACGGCCTGGCGCTGGTGTGGGAGGACCGCCGCCTCGGCCATACCGTGATCTTCGCCAGCCATAGCCGCGATGGCCAGGCCTGGGCACCGCCGCGCCGCGTCAGCGCCAACCCCAGCGGCCAGGCCGCGCCCGGCCTCGGCCGCGGTACCGGCGCCATGCGCCCGGCGCTGGCGGCGTTCGGCGCTCGCCTGGCGGCGGTGTGGCTGGACAAGCGCGATTTCCTGTCGGGCTACGACGTCTATGCCGCTTTCAGCGACGACGGCGGCGCCAGCTACGGCAAGGATGGCAAGGCGCAGGACAGCTTCGGCGACGCCATTGCGCAGTGGCACGCGGCCGTGGCCGGCAACCGGCGCGGCGACCTGGTGGTGGCCTTCGACGACGAGCGCGACGGCAGCGCGGATGTCTGGCTGACGCGCCGGACGGCGGCCGGCTGGGGCGGCGACTTCAGCCCGGCGGACGCCTCCGGGCCGGGACGCCAGGGCGATCCCGCCATCGCCGTCGACGATACCGGTTTCCTGCATCTGGCCTGGGTCGAGCGCGACGCCGCCGGCGCCACCCGGCTGCGCTACATGGTGTTGCCGCCGCCCTGATCCGGCGCCAGCCCGCGCGGTCTCAGGCCACGCCCCAGGCCGCGAACAGCGGATCGGCCTGGGCGCGTTGCGCGGCATACTTGTCGTCTTCGGGACGTTTCAGGCCGCGCAGGCTTTGCGTGCGCAGCTCGCCGAAGCCGGCGACCGCCAGCATGCCCAGTACCATGCCCAGGCGCTCGAAGGGATGCAGTTCGCTCCACACGCGGATGGCCTTGTCGGGGAACCAGCGGTCGGAAAAGGCGAGCACGCAGACGCCGCCGGGCCGCAGCACCCGGCGCGCCTCGCGCAACACATCGAGCGGGCGCAACAGGTACTCGACCGAGGCGGTGCACAGCACCAGGTCGAAGACCGCGTCGCCCCAGGGCAGGTCGGCGCGCTGGTTGAGATCCTTCACCACGCGCTCGTTGAGGCGCGGATTGGCCATGAGTTCGTCGCGGTTCATGCCGAGGCCGGCCACGTGCGGATCACTCGGCTCGTCCGGCAGATGCGACTCCCAACTGCTCATCAGGTCGAGCACGCACAGGCCGGGCCGCAGAAAGCGTGCGTAGAGGCCGGCGATCTCGCGGCGGCAGACGGCGTCGAGGTGGTGCACCAGGCGCGGCCTGTCGTAGAACAAGCCATCCTCGCTCTCGTCGCGGCGGCCGAAGCCGTCCAGGCCGAGGTAGGCGGCGGCCGCATCGGCGGGCGGCGCCTGCAGGCCGGGGCCGTCGAACAACTCCTGCAGGCGGGTTGCGGGCGCCGCCTCGCCGGTGTGGGCACGCAGGCTGAAGGTGATCGCGCGGCCGGCCAGGGCATGGTTGGCATCCACCCGCAGGGTATCCTCCGCCACCTCCAGCAGACGCACCGGCCGCAGGTCGCGCGGTCCCTGTGCCAGATCGGGGAAAGCGAGACGCGGATAAAAACGGCCGGCGACGGGCGCGACGGGCAGACGCCAGTGCCGCGCGGGGATCAGGGCGGGATCGAGTTCGCGCGGCTGCACCCAGGGCGTCGCATCCAGTTCGACCACTTCCCGCCCGCCGCGCAGGACTTCCGCCGCCCGCAGCCAGCGCCCGTCGGCCTGGCAGGCGCGGGCGTCGATGATCAGGCGGTCGCTGTGGGTCGCCCCCTCGCCGCGCCAGTCCAGACGGGCTTCGAGGGTGGACATGGCGTCCCGCACGACGCGATGCGCGTCATTCCTCCAGGCGATACTCGACGTAGGCGCGGTCGCGGGCCTGACGCACCCAGTCTTCGAAAGCTTCCTCGGTCTTGCGCTCGCGGATCACGCGGCGCGCCTCCAGGCGCTTGCGTTCCTCGGTGACGTCCTGGTCGCGACGCTCCTGCACCTGGATGAGGTGCCAGCCGAAGGGCGACTGCACGGGCTCGGAGACCTCGCCCGGGCGCAGAGCGTCCATGGCTCGCTCGAACTGTGGCACGGTGTCGCCCGGGTTGAGCCAGTTCAGGTCGCCACCGCGGCTGGCGGAAAGATCGTCGGAGTGCTGCTTGGCCAGGGCAGAGAAATCGCCGCCGTGCTCGATGCGCTCCTTGAGTTGCAGCAGCCGGTTGCGGGCGTCGGCGTCACCGACGATCTCGTTGGTTTTCACCAGGATGTGGCGGGCGCGCGTCTGCCGCACCACCGTCTGCGCGTCGCGGCCGCGCTTCTCAAGCAGCTTGAACACGTGGAAGCCATTGCCGCTGCGCAGGACGTCGGAAACATCGCCGACCTTCAGGTTGACGAGGGCTCGCAGAAACAGCTCGGGCAACTGACCCTCGTTGCGCCAGCCCAATTCGCCTCCCCGCAGGGCGTTCTCGGCATCGGAGTAGGCCGCCGAAACCTGCGCAAAATCGGCGCCCCCGCGCAGCTCAGCCAGCGCCGCCGCGGCCTTGGCGCGCAACTGGCCGAGTTTTTCAGGGCTGGCGCCTTCCGGGGTAAGGATGAGGATATGCGCCAGCCGGTACTCGTTACGCTGGTCCGACTGGGCCTGGCCGGCGAGGAAGTTGTCGATTTCCGCGTCGGTCACCACCACCTTGTTCTCCGCCTCGCGTTCGCGCAGGCGTGAGATGGTCATCTCCGTGCGAATCTGCTCGCGGAACGCCCTGAAGTCGACGCCATCGGCCTCCAGGGCCTTGCGGAACGCCTCGGGGCCGAGGTTGTTGTTCTGGGCGATGCGGGCGATGGCGCGGTCCAGCACCGGGCCGTCGAAACGGATGTTGCTGTCCTCGGCGATCTGCATGACGGCCTTCTCGGTGATCATGCGTTCGAGGACCTGTCGAGTCAGTTGCCGGCGCGGCGGCGCCTGCGTCTTCTGCATTGCCATCTGGCGCAGGACCTGATCGACGCGCCGGTTCAGTTCGATCTCGGTGATGACGCCACTGTTGACCACGGCGACGATGCGGTCCACCTCCACCGGCGCGGCCCGCGCCGGACCACACAGGAGAAGACCGGCGCACAGCGCCGCCTTAATCAGCCAAATCGAATTCATCGCTTTTCGCATAGCCGGAAATACTCCGTGACAGGACATCCAGGGGGTTCGGTCCCAGTTTGGTGAGCCCCCTCAGCTCAAGTTGCAGATAGAAGGCGTTGGACGTCTTCGCCTCGGTGGTCACCAGACGCTGCAACACGCCTCGCAGCGACCAGCAACCGGCGTTGTATTCGAAGCCGGCCAGGCCTTCCACCAGGCGGCGGTCACGCAGGGAATAATTCAGACGGCCGACACCGTACCACTTGGGCGCCAGCGGCCACTGCGCGGAAAGATCGAGCTGATTGATGGAGTTGTCTTCGTTGATCAGGTCCTTGTAATAGCGGTAATCGATGTTGAACAGGCGCCCAGGACCGTCGCGATAGGCGCCACCGACATTGCCTTTGACCAGGTCACTGTCGTTCGTGCTGTACTGGACGCCGGATTGCAGGCGCCACTGTCGGGTGAGCTGGCCGCCGATCTGAGCGATGAGGTCGGAAGTGTTGGCGCTGTTCACCGTCGTGACGGGTGTCAGGCCGACGCGCTGACCCCTGAAGTAATGCACCTGACCAAGGGTGACCTGCAGACGCTCGACACCGTTGTCCTGGTCGAGGATGCGCGAAGTCATGGCCAGGGTGAGCTGCTTGGCGTCGTTGACGCGATCGACGCCGGTGAACTTGTTCTCGCCGAACATCTCGTCGAGAGACAAATCCTTGAGCGCGCTGTCGAACACGGGGATGCGGTCCTGGTTCTTGTAGGGAATGTTGACGTAGAACAGGCGGGGCTCGAGAGTCTGGATGAAATTGCCCGCGCCAAGGGACCATTCGCGCTCCAGCAGGAGGTTGGCATCCAGGCTGAAGACGGGCAAGCCGCGGCTGACGTCGGCATAGCCCTGAGCGGGCGCGGCGGTGGCCACGGCATCGCGGCGATTGACCGTGTCCCCATCCAGGAAATAGCGGGTGTAGTGCCAGCCCAGGCGCGGAGTGATGGTCGCATAGCTGGTTTTCAGCGGCACGCGCACACTGGGGTAGGCATGCAGGCGGCCACCTCGTACGAAATCGCCGCCGCGATGGTCGAATTGCGTGTATTCCCCGGTGAAGTCGAACCAGGCCCAGGTCTGGCCCGGCACCTGTCGCTGCGCCGTGAGATGGAGCTGGGGCACGCGGTGGTAGGGCTCGGTGACGGGGGCATCCGGGTCCTGCAGGGTCTGGTAGCGCTGGTACAGGCCGCTGGCCCGCCACCAGCCGCCGTCATAGCTCAGGCTGCCCTGCTGCGGCAGGTTGACGCGCGAGGTCTGGCTGATCAGGCTGGACAGGTCGGCGAAGTAATCGTCGTCGGACACCCGCTCATAGTGCAGGCTGCCAGACCAACTTCCGCGGAAGCGATGGTCGTGGCGCAGCACCACATTTAAACGGTCACGTTCCGCCTGACGATCGTCGGGAAGGTATTCCAAGCGCAGTTCGCCACCGTACTGGTGCTCCGGGTCTTGTTCGAGATAACGGAATTCCGCGCCGAGTTGCAGTCCCCGTTTGCTCATGAGCCGCGGGTACAGTGTGGCATCCCGGTTGGGCGCGATGTTCCAGTACCACGGCGCCACCAGTTCGACGCCGCGCTCATCGGAGGCGCCGTAGGATGGTGCCAAAAAGCCGGACTTACGACTGTTGTCCAGGGAGAAGTCCATCCACGGCGCATAGAGGATGGGCACATCCAGGAACTCGACCCTGACGTGGCGGGCGGTGCCGACGTTGCGGGTGTAATCGAGGTCGAGATCGCGGATTTTAAGCAACCAGTCGTCGTTGCCGGCGGCACAGCTGGTGTAGGTGGCGTCTTCCAGTTCGTAGCGATCCACGCCGGAGAAATTGAGGGTCTCGGCGCCACCGCGCGAACGCCGTCCGTCCGGAGCATAGACCTCGTAGCGGACTGCACGCGCGCTGCCCAGACGGGATTCGAGCTTGAGGCGCAGATCGCCGCTCTCGATGCGGTCGCGGTTCTGGCTGTAGACCACGCGACCGCGCGCCTCGACCTCATCCGCGACCTGGTCGTAGCGCAGCCAGTCGGCCTCGATGCGCTCGCGCAGATTGCGCACGACCACCTTGCCCTCCGCCACCACCTCGCGGTCCTCCTGGCCGGCGATGTGGTCGGCCTCCAGGTGGGTCGGCCCGGGCGCTGGCAAGGGCTTGACGGCGGGACTGCTCAGCTTGCCGCTCGACTTCAGCAGCAGCGGCGGAACAGCAGCCAGCGTAGCCGTATGCCATCCCGCGATGGCCGTTGCCAGGCACAGGAAGAGAAACGGGCGCGCGAAAGGCGGCACGGCGGACTGCATGGGTGGAATGTTAGAATCTGGGCGCTTTTTTGACTGCCGGATTATAGCTTTGGAACGCTTCGCCCGTTTGCGGGAATGGATCCAGTCCGTCCTGCCCGATCCCCTCCTGAGCCTGGAACCGGCCTCCGCCGACGCCAGCTTCCGTCGCTATTTCCGCGCCACCACGGCATCCGGCAGCCACGTGGTGATGGACGCGCCGCCCGACCACGAAGACTGCCGGCCTTACGTGCACGTGGCCCGCCTGTTCCGCGAAGCCGGCGCCAACACCCCGGAAATCCTGGCGGAAAATCTGGAAGAGGGCTTCCTGCTGCTCAGCGACTTCGGCGACACCACCTACCTGGCCGCCCTCGACGAGGCCAATGCCGACCGCCTGTACCGCGACGCCAATAACGCCCTGATCAGGATCCAGGCCGCCAGCCGCCCCCTGGAACTGCCGGAATACGACCGGGCTCTGCTGCTGCGTGAACTGCAACTGTTCCCGGACTGGTACCTGGCCAGGCATCTGCGGGTGGAACTGGACGCGGAGCAGCGGGCAGTCCTGGACAACACCTTCGCCGCCATCCTCGCCAACAATCTGGCCCAGCCCCAGGTCTATGTGCATCGCGACTGGCACTCCCGCAACCTGATGGTCACCGAGCGGGACAACCCGGGCGTGCTGGATTTCCAGGACGCGGTCTACGGCCCCATCACCTACGACCTCGTGTCCATCTACAAGGACGCCTATATCCAGTGGAACGAAGAGCGCGTGCTGGACTGGCTGGTGCGTTACTGGGAAGCTGCCCGCCAGGCCGACCTGCCGGTGGATCGGGACTTCGGCGCCTTCTACCGGGATTTCGAGTGGATGGGCGTGCAGCGCCACATCAAGGTGCTGGGCATTTTCGCCCGCCTCTGCCACCGCGACGGCAAGGACGGCTACCTGAAGAACATGCCCCTGGTCATGCACTACCTGCGCCAGGCCTGCGGCCGCTACAACGGCCTGGGCGATTTCCTGCGCCTGCTCGACGCCATCGAGGGCAAGTCGGCGCAAGTGGGCTACAGCTTCTGACATGCCCCCGCCGCACGCCTCGCCCCTCTCACCTCACCCGGCCAAAGCGATGATCCTGGCCGCCGGCCTGGGCGAGCGCATGCGCCCCCTCACCGACCACACCCCCAAGCCCCTGCTGGTGGCGGGCGGCAAGCCGCTCATCGTCTGGCAGATCGAGCGCCTTGGGACGGCCGGCTTTCGCGAACTGGTCATCAACCACGCCCACCTCGGCCAGCAGATCGAGGACTATCTGGGCGACGGCGCCGGACTGGGCGTGCGCATCGCCTGGTCGCGGGAGCCGGAGCCCCTGGAGAGCGCCGGTGGCATCGCCACCGCCCTGCCGCATCTCGGCGACGCGCCCTTCCTGGTCAGCAACGGTGACGTCTATACCGAATTCGATTACGCCCGGCTGGCGCCGGTCCTCGCCGACATGGCCGCGAACCCGGAGCATCTGGCGCATCTGGTGCTGGTGGACAACCCGCCACACCACCCCGACGGGGATTTCATGCTCGCCTCCGACAGGGTGAGCACCCTCCCCCTCGCGCCGCACGCCACACGCCTCACCTTTTCAGGCATCGGCTGCTACCGGCCGGAGCTGTTCACCGGCATTCCCGCCGGAAGCAAGGCCAGGCTCGCACCGCTGCTGATCGCCGCCATGCAACGGGGCCGCGTCACCGGCGAGCATTTCAAAGGCCGCTGGGAGGACATCGGCACGCCCGCGCGTCTGGCGGCCCTGGATCGCGAACTGACGCAGGCACGCGTGCGCGAGGAGAAGACATGCAGCCCGACCTGAAAGTCCATCGCGCGCGCCGCAACCGGCTCCTGAAAACCCTCGGCGAAGGCGTGCTGATCCTGGCCACGGCGCCGGAAGCGATCCGCAACCGCGACGCCCACTATCCCTACCGCTTCGACAGCCACTTCTACTACCTGAGCGGCTTTCCCGAGCCCGAGGCGGTACTGGTGCTGGTCGCCGGCAAGCGCCCGCGGCAGTACCTGTTCTGTCGCGAGAAGAACGAGGAACGGGAAATCTGGGACGGCTTCCGTTACGGCCCGCGCGCGGCGAAGGAGACCTTCGGCTTCGACGCCGCCTATCCAATCGCGGAACTGGACCGGCGCCTGCCGTCGCTGCTGGAAAACGAGGCGCGGGTCGGCTACGCCTTCGGCGCCGACCCCGCCTGGGACGCCCGCGTCATGGGCTGGATCAACGCCGTGCGCGGCAAGGCGCGCGCCGGCGTGACGGCGCCCGCCAGCCTGCTCGACGCGCACGTGCTCATCGACGCCATGCGCCTGCTCAAGGACACCCACGAGGTGGAGCTCATGCAACGCGCCGCCGACCTCTCCGCCGCCGCCCATCGCGCGGCGATGCGCGCCTGCCGGCCGGGCATGGGGGAATGGGAAATCGAGGCGGAACTGACCCGCGTCCTGCGCGCCGGCGGCTGCCAGGCGCCGGCCTACACCCCCATCGTCGCCGGCGGCGCCAACGCCTGCGTGTTGCACTACGTGCGCAACGATCAGGCGCTGCGCGACGGCGACCTGCTGCTCATCGACGCGGCCGGCGAATACCACGGCTACGCCGCCGACATTACCCGCACCTTCCCGGTCAACGGCCGCTTCGGCGCGGTCCAGAAGGAGGTCTACGAAATCGTGCTGGCGGCCCAGGCCGCCGCCATCGACGCGGCGCGGCCGAGCCACAGCTTCAACGCCCCGCACGAGGCCGCCCTGCGCGTGCTCACGCAAGGCCTGGTCGACCTCAAGCTGCTCGCCGGCGAGATCGACGGCCTCGTCGAGGCGGAGGCCTACAAGCCCTGGTACATGCACCGTACCGGCCACTGGCTCGGCCTCGACGTGCACGACGCCGGCGAATACAAGCGCGACGGGATCTGGCGCGCGCTGGAACCCGGCATGACCCTCACCGTCGAACCCGGCCTGTATTTCCGTCCCGGCAAGGATGTGCCCGCGCAACTGGAAAACCTCGGCATCCGCATCGAGGACGATGTCCTCGTGACTGCCGACGCACCCCGCGTCCTCACCGCGGCGGCGCCGAAATCGGTGGCCGACATCGAGGAGGTCATGCTTGAACGCTGACCGCCTCACGCCGCACGTTTCAGGTCTCAGTCATGTCGATGTCGCCATCGTCGGTGGCGGCCCGGTCGGCATGTCGCTGGCGCTGGCCCTGCGCGACTCCGGCCTGTCCGTGGCGCTGCTCGAAGCCCGCGAGCGCCTCGCGGTCGCCGATCCCCGCGCCCTGGCCCTGTCGCAGGGCACGCGCCTGATCCTGGAGCGCCTGGGCGCCTGGGACGGCCTCGCGGCCACGGCCATCGACAGCATCCACGTCTCCCACCGCGGCGGCCTGGGCCGCGCCGAACTGCGCGCCGCCGACGCCGGCGTGCCCGCGCTCGGCTACGTCGCGGAATACGGCGACCTCTACGCCGCCCTCGCCGCGCGCCTGCCGGATTGCGGCGCCACCCTGCTGACCGGCGCCCGCGTCGTCTCGGTGCGGGCCACCTCCGGCTACGGCGCCGTCGGCTTCCGGCGCGGCGACGACGAGCATCTGCTCAGCGCCGGCCTGGTCGTGCTTTCCGAGGGTGGCGGCAGCCTGCCCGCCGAGCTGCGCCGCGACAAGGACTACGGCCAGTCGGCGGTGGTCGCCAGCGTCGACGGCGAACGTCCGCATGCCGGCCGCGCCTACGAGCGTTTCACGCCGGAAGGCCCCATCGCCCTGCTGCCGCTGGGCGCTCCGGATGGACATCGCTACGCGCTGGTGTGGACCACCCCCGGCGATCAGGTCGAGGCCCGTCTGGCCCTCTCCGACGCCGATTTCCTGGCCAGCCTGCAAGCCGCCTTCGGCGACCGCCAGGGCCGTTTCACCCGGACCGGTCCTCGCGCCGCCTTCCCCCTGAAACTGCACCTCGCCGCGCCCTCCACCTCGCCGCGCCTGCTGCGCATCGGCAATGCCGCCCACGTCCTGCACCCGGTGGCGGGCCAGGGCTTCAACCTGGGCGTGCGGGACGCCTGGAAGCTGGCCGAGGCCATCCTCGACACGCCGCCCGCGCGCCTCGGCGAGGCCGACCTGGCGCGCCGCTACGCGCAAAGCCGCCACCTCGACGTGGCCGGCGGCAGCCTGATGACCGACCTGCTGGTGGAGGCCTTCTCCAACGACCACTTCGTCGCTCGACACGCGCGTGGCGTCGCGCTGGCCCTGCTCGACCTGGCGCCGCCGCTGAAGACCCTGTTCGCCCGCAAGATGATGTTCGGGGCGCAGGCATGGTGAGACCCCCGGCCGCGGAGACGAGCTGATGGCCCGCGAACACTTCGACGTGCTGATCGTCGGCGGCGGCCTCAATGGCGCCGCCCTGGCCTGCGCCCTGGCGCGCGGCCCGCACTCGGTCGCCCTGCTGGAAGCGCGCCCCCCCGCACCGCCCGGCGAGGCCTGGGACAGCCGCGTCTACGCTTACAGTCCGGGCAACGTCGACTGGCTGCGAGGGCTGGGCGGCTGGGACGAATCGGTGCGCGCCGAGGCCGTGCGGCAGATGCGCATCCACGGCGACGCCGGCGGCCGACTAACCTTCGACGCGCTCGACGCGGGCCTGCCCGAACTGGCCTGGATCGCCGAGAACAACCGCGTGCAGGCCAGCCTCTGGCAGGCCGCGCGGGCCGCCGCCAACGTCAGGCTGGTCGCAGGCCGCGCCGAGGCGGTGAGCTGGCACGATCAGGGCCGCCACAGCCTGCATCTGCAAGACGGCGACAGCCTGTCCGCGCGCCTGCTGGTGGCGGCCGACGGCGCCGATTCCTGGCTGCGCGCTCAGGCCGGCATCGGCATTCGCGCCGAGGATTACCGGCATGTCGGGGTGGTCGCCAATTACGCCACGGAGAAACCGCATCGCGGCATCGCCTACCAGTGGTTCCGCGCCGACGGCGTGCTGGCCTGGCTGCCCCTGCCGGGCCGGCACATCTCGATGGTCTGGTCGACGCCACCGCAGCATGCCGAGGCATTGCGCGCGCTCGATGGCGACGCGCTGGCGCGCAAGGTGGCCGAGGCCGGCGGCCACGCGCTGGGACAACTCCAGTGCATCACCCCCGCCGCCGGCTTTCCTTTGGTGCGCCGCCGCGCCGAGCAATGGGTGCGCCCCGGCCTGGTGCTGCTGGGCGACGCCGCCCACACCGTGCATCCCCTGGCCGGCCAGGGCGTCAACCTCGGTTTCCGCGATTCCCGCCTGCTCGCCGAGATGCTCGCCGGCGGCGGCGACCCCGGCGAGATCGGCCGCCTCACCGCCTATGCCGCCCGGCGCATGGAGGACGTGGCCGGCATGCAGTTCACCACCGGAGGCCTGAAGAAACTTTTCGCGCGTCCGGACACACTCAGCCAAACCCTGCGCAACTGGGGGATGAACCTGGTCGGCGACTGCGATCCGCTGAACCAGGCCCTCACCCGCCACGCCATCCTCTAACCCCTGCCACTCCCGGAGTCCCCATGCTTGCTCGCCACGCCAGTCTGTTCGCCGCCTGTGCCACCTTCTGTCTGCTCGCCGCCTCCGCCGCGCGCGCCGGCGAGGCCGAAATCCGCCAGGCGGTGCGCGCCCTCGCGCCGGAACTGCGCGTCTCCAGCATCAGCAAGAGTGGCCCGCCCGGCTTCATGGAAGTGGTGGTGGAGGGTCCGCGCGGCCCCATGGTGGTGTACGCCGACGACAAAGGCGAGTACCTGCTGATCGGCGACCTGCTGGAGGTGAAGAGCCGCCGCAACATGACGCAGGAGCGCATGGACAAGCTCACCGAGGTGAAGTGGGACAGCCTGCCGCTGCAACAGGCGGTGAAGGTGGTGCGCGGCAACGGCCAGCGCAAGCTGGCGGTGTTCTCCGACCCCGACTGCCCCTATTGCCGCAAGGCCGAGCAGGAGTTCGTGAAGCTCGACAACGTCACCATCTACACCTTCATGTATCCGCTGGAGAGCCACCCCGACGCACCGCGCAAGTCGAGGCTGGTGTGGTGCAGCAAGGACCGCGGCCAGGCCTGGCTGGACCTGATGCTGCGCGGCAAGCTGCCGACCGGCAAGGACGACTGCAAGAACCCCATCGACGACAACATCGCCCTGGCCGCCCGTCTGCGCATCGACGGCACGCCGGCCATGCTGTTTCCCAACGGCAAGCGGGTGCCGGGCTACGCCGAAGCGACCAAGCTGGAAGGCTTGCTGAACACCTCCCAGACCGTCGCCAAGTAAGCGCCCGTTCGCCGCGCCGCGCCGGCACTCAGCGGCAGCGGCCGACGTCGATCCAGCGCTTGAGCCAGGCCTCCGCGCGCTGGCGGGCGTGACGGGCGGCAATCTTCTCCTCCGGACCCTGGTCGGCGCGGAAATCGAAGGCGCGCCGGGCCAGCGGATAGACCTGGTATTCCACCGGCACGCCGCGCTCCCAGAGGGCGTAGAAAGCGCGCCCGCCGTTGATGCGACGCAGTTCGAAATCCTGTTCGCCGATCAGGAACAGCATGGGCGTGGTGATGCGCGTGATCTCGGGCGCGACGCGGAACAACTGGTCGGGCTCCGAGGCGTTGGGATTCTGCATGTGGCCGTAGTAGCTGACGATGGCGGAGATGTCGGCGCCGCGCTTGTCGGCCAGGCGGATGGCGTAGTAGGGGCCGCGCGACTGGGCGACGATGCCCACCGGCGTCTTGCAGGCCTCGGGTAGGGCGCGCAGGTAGTCGAGGGCCGCCTCGACGTCGCCTTCCGTGGCGGGATCGTGCTCGGAAGGCCAGCGCTCGATCATGCGTCCGCTCTGCCAATCCGGCATCACCACCAGGAACCCCTGCCCCGCCAGTTCCTGGATATGCCGGCGCTCATTCTCGTCGATGCCGCGCTTGGCGTGGATGAACAGCACCGGCGGGAACGGCCCCTTGCCTTCCGGCACGGCGATCTGCACGGGCACGTCGACGTCGCCGGAGCGCAGGGTCACCTCGCGCACCACCACGTCGGCGGCGGCAAGCGGCGCGGCCAGCGCCGCCAGCATGAGGAGCAGCTTCTTCATGGACAACCTCCTTCGCGAACGGGCATGAATTTGAGAAGACACCCCGCATCATGAAAATCATGCCCGTTTCCCTCACCCCCAACCCCTCTCCCGCCTGCGGGCGAGGGGAGCTTCGAGAGTCGCTGGCGCGACTTTCACGTTAACGAGGGGGCAAGCATAACGCCTCGCCGCGCCAGCGGCATGCGCCGAGGCACGCGATGGCGGTGCCTTTTATACTGCCGGCATGACGGCATCGCCCCCCAACGAACCGCGCGACCGGCGCCCGGCGCCGATGGCGAGCGCGCTGCTGCTGTCCGCGTGCCTGCATGGCGCTGCCATCGCCCTGATCCAACCGAGCCCGGCGACCGACCGGCCGCGCATGCTGGTGATCAGCGCCCGCCTGCAGCCGCCCCGCGTCGAGCCCGCGGCCGCCATGACGCCGGCGCCGGCCGAATCTTCCCCGGTGATCGCCGAACCCGTCGCGACCGCGCCGGTTCCGCTGGCCATTGCCGAGCGGGAGAGCACGCCCGCGCCAACGCTCCCTGCGCCGCCTGCCCAGCCCGCGCAGGTGCCCCCGGCCCCGCCTGTTGCCTACACTGCGCCCGTTCCTGCGCCCGCGGCCGCCACCGAGGTCGAGACGCGGGAGGAAACGCCACCGTCAGCCCGGGTCGGCCCGCCCGGCGCCTCACCCCTGCCTAGCCTGCCGCTGGGCATCGACAACACCTGGTATCTGGCACGGCAGGTGGACACCCACCCCAAGGCCGTCGGCCGCATCGAGCCCGCCTATCCCGAGGAAGCGCGGCGCGGCAACGTCGAGGGCACCCTGAAGATCCGCGTCCGTATCGACGAGCTGGGTCGGGTGGTCGAGGCTGAGGTGGTGGAGGCGAGGCCGCCGCGCGTGTTCGACCGCGCCACTCTGGACGCCTTCCGCGACGCGCGCTTCCACCCGGCACTGCGCGACGGCCGGCCGGTGCGCTACGAGGCGTACATCCGGGTCGACTTCAGGCTGGAGAATTAGCCTGGGGCATGTCCCGCCCGGCTGCGTACCAAGGCGATCTCAGGGTGTGGCGCCGCGCGCGTTGACGCTGTTGCCGCCATTCCCAGTGTTGACCGGGAAATCTTTGGGCAGCAGCACCCACATGCGCCCCTTCTGCTTCATCGCGCCAGCCTGGCGGCCGGCCTCGTCACCGAATCCCCAGAAGAAATCGGCGCGCACGTTGCCGCGGATGGCGCCACCGGTGTCCTGCGCCAGCATCAGACGGTTGAGCGGCTCGCTCGAATAAGGCCGCGTGGTCGCCAGCCAGACCGGCGCGCCCAGCGGCATGCCGCGCGGATCGACGGCGATGCTGCGCTCGGCGCTGAGGGGCACGCCGAGGGCGCCGAGGGGGCCGGACAGATGATTGGGCAGCTCGCGGAAGAACACGTAGCTCGGATTGGCGTTGAGCAGTTCCGGCAGACGCTCCGGATTGCGCCGGCCCCATTCCTTGATGCTCTGCATGGAAGCCTTGTCCAGGGTCAGCTCACCGCGATCCACCAGCCATTTGCCGATGGAACGGTAGGGGTGGCCGTTCTGGTCGGCATAGCCGATGCGCAGGACCTCGCCGTTCTCCAGTTGCACCCGGCCGGAGCCCTGTACCTGCAGGAAGAACAGTTCCACGGGATCGTCCACCCAGACCAGTTCCTTGCCGCGCGTGGGCGCCGAACCCGCCTCGATCTCCGCCCGGCTGAAATAGGGCACCACGCGGTTGCCCTGCAGGCGGCCGCGCAGGCGCAGGCTCTTCAGTTCCGGATAGAGGGCGGAAAGGTCTACCACCAGCAGGTCGTCCGGTGCGGCGTGGATGGGGAAGCGGTATTTCGCGCTGAAGCCGCGGCTGCCACGCAGCAGCGGCTCGTAATAGCCGGTGACCAGGCCCTCGGCGCCACCCTCGGCCTGCTGGATCTGCCAGGGTTGGAAAAGCTGTTCGAAGTAGGCCCGCGCCGCGGCGCTGTCCGGCGTCGCCGGCAGCCGCGCCGCCGCCTGGCAGACGCCTTGCCAGGCGGGATTGCTGCGCAGGCCGTTACAGGATTGCAGCAGGGCCGGCCAGGCCTGGGCCGGATCGTCCTCGCGCCAGCCGGGCAACTGCGTAAAGGTCGCCGGTTTCAGCCAGGGCATGACGCTGGCGACCGGCCTGGCGGGCTCAGCCGGGGTGGAAGGCGGGCTGGGAAGCGGGGCGGGTGGCGGCGGGCTGGGCGGACTCGGCACCACCGGGACGTGGACGGGCTCGGCGACCGGAGGAACCACCGCCTCCGGCGGCGCCGGCTGCGAGGGCGGCATTGCTGGCGCCGGCGGCCGCGAGGGCGGCGTCGCCGCGCAGCCGGCCAGGCCGGCCACCAGACAGAGCAGGGCAATACCGCCGCGCAGGCCGGTCGCGCCGGCCATCGGATGTACGCGCCGCTTGCTCAACCCGGATAATCCATCAGGCGGCCCTGCAGGCCTACGCGCGCGCTGGCGGGCGCTTCGCGGCGTCTCGACGCCCGTGCTTCGCGCCCATAGGCTCGGCTATGGGCTTGTCGCCCGTGCGCCGATCCACTCGCTAACCGCCTCGCCATCATCGCGCGTCCTGACGGATTATCCGGGTTCAATGCAGAACCCTGGGTACCGCCAGGATGAATTCAGGAATCTCCGCCTCGAACGCGGTGCCATCCTCGGCCACCATCTGATAGCTGCCCTTCATCGCGCCGACCGGCGTGGCGATGGCGGTGCCGCTGGTGTATTCGAAGCTTTCCCCCGGTTTCAGGAAGGGCTGCTCGCCCACCACGCCGAGGCCGCGCACCTCCTGCACCTTGTCATGCGCATCGGTGATGTGCCAGTGGCGGGAAATGAGCTGCGCCGCAACCTGGCCGGTATTGGCGATGGTGATGGTGTAGGAGAACACGTAGCGGTTGGCGGAGTCGTCGGACTGCTCGGGAATGAAATTCGTCCTGGCGCTAACCGTGATGTGATATTTCCTGACTTCTGCCATGGTATTGCTGTCCGCAACCTGCTTTGGCCCGGCATTGCACACGAATCACGCAAGCCTGTCCAGTGCGCGCGGCGGCCGGGTAAAATGCGCGGGTTTCCATCCCACGAGATGACCATCATGGCCGACTATCAGATCGCTCCCTCCATCCTCTCCGCCAACTTCGCCAAGCTGGGCGCGGAGGTCGACAACGTCCTCGCCGCCGGCGCCGACATCGTCCACTTCGACGTGATGGACAACCACTACGTGCCCAACCTGACCATCGGCCCGCTGGTCTGCGAAGCGCTGAGAAAACACGGTGTCACCGCGCCCATCGACTGCCACCTGATGGTCAAGCCGGTGGACCGCATCATTCCCGACTTCGCCAAGGCCGGCGCCACCTACATCACCTTCCATCCGGAAGCCTCCGAGCACATCGACCGCACCATCGGCCTGATCAAGGAATCCGGCTGCAAGGCCGGCCTGGTGTTCAACCCGGCCACCCCGCTGGACGTGCTGGAATACACCCTGCCGAAGCTCGACATGGTGCTGTTGATGTCGGTGAACCCCGGCTTCGGCGGCCAGAAATTCATCCCCTACGTGCTCGACAAGGCCAAGAAGGTGCGCGCCATGATCGACGCCGGCGGCCATAACTGCCGCCTGGAGATCGACGGCGGCGTCGGCCCCGGCAACATCGCCGAAGTCGCCCGTGCCGGCGTCGACACCTTCGTCGCCGGCTCCGCCATCTTCGGCGCCGGCAAGGACGGCGACCCGCACCGCTACGACAGCGTGGTCGCGGCCATGCGCGCGGAGTTGGCGAAGGTATGAGAGAGCAGCCGGTAGCAGGTAGCCTGTAGCCCGTAGCTTTTTCAGCGCGCCGAAGGCGCGGAAACTCAGGCTACCAACTACCAGCTACGAGCTACCGACTACAAGCTATGAAAACTCCCCTCCCCGTCAAAGCCGTCGTCATCGATCTGGACGGCACCCTGCTGGACACCGCCGGCGACCTCGCCGACGCGGCCGAGGCGATGCTGCGCGAGCTGGGCATGCCGCACGTGGATCTGGCCGAGATCAAGACCTACATCGGCAACGGGGTTTCCCGCCTGGTGAAGCGCTGCCTCACCCGCGACATGCAGGCGGAGCCCGAGCCGGCCCTGTTCGAACTGGCCCTGGCCAGCTACGAGAAGCACTACGGTGCCCATGTCTCCCGTCGCAGCCGGCCTTTCCCCGGGGTGGTGGACGGGCTGGAGGCGATGCGGGCGGAGGGCTACCGGCTCGCCTGCATCACCAACAAGGCGGCCCGCTTCACCCACCCGTTGCTGAAGGACACCGGCCTGTTCGACTACTTCGAGCTGATCCTGTCCGGCGACACCCTGCCGAGGAAGAAGCCGGACCCCCTGCCCCTGCTGCACGCCTGCCAGGTGTTCGGCGTCGAACCCGCCGACCTGCTGCTCATCGGCGACTCCCTCAACGACACCCAGGCCGCCCGCGCCGCCGGCTGCCACGTGTTCTGCGTGCCTTACGGCTACAACCGGGGCCGTCCGGTGGACGAGCTCGACCTGGACGCGGTGGTGCCCTCCCTGGCCGAGGCGGCCAGGATGATCGTCAGGAAATGATCTTGGGGAAACGGGAAAGGGGAAACGGGAAACGCCTGAGCGCGCGTGAACCGGACCCTTGCCCATTTCTCCTCTGCCACAACACCTTGGCGGAAAACGCCGGGAAACGATGGTGCCGCTGCACACGTTTCCCGTTTCCCCTTTCCCGTTTCCCGCTTTCAAGGTGCTGACCCATGTTCAACGAAGACAAGTTCAACAGCCTCGCCCGCCAGGGCTACAACCGCATCCCGGTCATCCGCCAGTTCCCGGCTGACCTCGACACGCCGCTGTCGATCTACCTGAAACTGGCCAACGGTCCCTACTCCTACCTGCTGGAATCGGTGGTGGGCGGCGAGCGCTTCGGCCGCTATTCCTTCGTCGGCCTGCCGGCCAGGACCGTGTTGCGGGTACACGGCCACTTCGCCAGCATCGAGACCAACGGCCTGCCGGTGGAGCAATGCAACTGCGATGACCCTCTGGCTTTCGTCGAGAAATACCTGGCCCGCTTCAAGGCCGCGCCGGTGCCCGGCATGCCCCGCTTCCCCGGCGGCCTGGGCGGCTACTTCGGCTACGACACGATCCGCTACATCGAGAAGAAGCTGGCCCGCGCCCACAAGCCGGACAGCATCAACACCCCGGACATCCTGCTCATGCTCACCGACGAACTGGCGGTGGTCGACAACCTGTCCGGCAAGCTCACCCTCATCGTCTACGCCGACCCCCTGGAAGACCAGTCCTACCTGAAGGCCCACCGGCGCCTGGCGGAACTGGCCAAGCAATTGCGCAGACCGGCCATTCCACCGCGCGACGGCAACGGCGAGGTGCACGACGCGGAATCGGAATTCGGCGAGGACGCATTCAAGGCCGCGGTGGCCCGCGCCAAGCAATACATCCTCGACGGCGACATCATGCAGGTGGTGCTGTCCCAGCGCATGCGCCGGCCCTTCGCCGCGCATCCCCTGTCCCTGTACCGGGCCCTGCGCGGCCTCAACCCGTCGCCCTACATGTTCTATTACGACATGGGCGGCTTCCACGTCGTGGGCTCGTCACCGGAAATCCTGGTACGCCTGGAAGGCCAGGGCGAAGACAAGCGCGTCACCGTGCGCCCCATCGCCGGCACCCGGCCGCGCGGCGCCAGCCGTGACGAAGACCTGCGCCTGGAAGCCGAACTGCTCGCCGACCCCAAGGAGCGCGCCGAGCACGTGCAGCTCATGGACCTGGGCCGCAACGACACCGGCCGTGTCGCCGTGGTGGGCAGCGTCAAGGTCACCGAGAACATGAGCATCGAGCGCTACTCCCACGTCATGCACATCGTCTCCAACGTGGAAGGCCGGCTCAAGCCCGGCCTCAGCGCCATGGACGTGCTGCGCGCCACCTTCCCCGCCGGCACTGTCTCCGGCGCCCCCAAGATTCGCGCCATGGAGATCATCGACGAGCTGGAACCGTCCAAGCGCGGCGTCTACGCAGGTGCGGTCGGCTACGTCGGCTTCAACGGCGACATGGACGTGGCCATCGCCATCCGCACCGCCGTGATCAAGGACAATATGCTCTACGTCCAGGCCGGCGCCGGCATCGTCGCCGACTCGCTGCCCGAGAACGAATGGCAGGAAACCCGCAACAAGGCCCGCGCCCTGCTGAAGGCCGCGGAACTGGCCCAGGCGGGTTTCGAGGGCGAGGCGGATTAGCCTCGCGCCTCCTGAGCGCCCCCCGAGGGGGACAAGAAAACTCGGGGCGGCCCTTCGTTTTCTTGAGAACGCGGTGCGCGTCAGGCCTTGCCGATGAGCGCGTCGATTTCCTGCTCGGCGTCGAACCAGTCCTGCATCTCGTAGCCCGGTGCAAAGCCGCGTTTTTCGGCACGGTGATAGGCCGCCGTGGCGATCCAGCGCTGGCGCTCCTCGGCGGAGGGCGCCGCGGGTTTGTCGACGAGCTTCTTCGCGGTCGCCTTCCTGGCCCCCCCGCTGGCGGGCTTCGCGGTGCCCGGCTTGGCCGTCGCCTTGGCGGCGGGTTTCTTTGCCGGCTTGCTGGCGGCGGCCTCGGCGACCGCCGCCTTGCCCGGTTTGGCTGCGGCCGGGGCCTTCGCGACCTTCACAGTCTTGTCGCTCTTTTCGGCCTTGGCGGCCTTCTCCACCTTCGTGGTCTTCGCGGCCTTCGCGGGTTTTGCCTCCGGTGCCTTCACGGATGCCGGTTTCGCGGCCTTCACCGATTTTTCGGGCGTGCCGCCCGCCGCCTTGGTGACCTTGGTCTTCGTTACCTTCACTTCACTCATACAACTCCCCCAATGAATGGAAATAATCCGGCGACCGCCGGATGGTCCGGTCTGGATATCGGCAGATCGCGTCCGATCTTGAAGCGCCGGCGCCGCCGCGCATTGTATGCCGGGGCGGCGCCGCGCGCCGCCAACCTGTGCGCAAAGTCCGACAGGCTGCTAGACCTTGACGTACACCCAGCCCTGACCCATGCGGGTCATGATGGCGTTGATGGCGGACGAGGCGGTGTGGGCCACCGGCAGCAGATTCACGCGCACACCTTCGCGCTTCAGACGCGCGACGGTCTGGCCGCAGGCCACGAAGCTGAGGTTGGCGTGGCGTCGCGCCATGTTTTCGATGCGATCGCGCAGGGGCGTGACGTCGGCACGCAACAGATCCAGGCCATAGCTGTTGGCGACGATCTCGATGCGCGCCGAGGGCTGCCGGTCGAGCAGTTGCTCGGCCAGGTCGAGCACCTGCGCCAGGCGTCCCGGCTCGCCGGAATCCAGGTGCAGGATGACCTTGTCGCGATCCACCCGCTCGCTCAGGGCGATGGCCTGGTAGCCGTCGGGCAGGCCGGCCAGGCGGTCGTAGCCGGCCGGGGCGGCGCTGAAGTCCCGTGCCATCCAGCCCGCGCCCAGGCCCAGGACCAGCAGCACGCCCGCCGCCAGGGCCTGGGGAACGCCGTGCAAAGCGGGACGCCGAGTCCGCGCCGGCGCCGCGGGCACCTCGCCGTAGGCACCCCGGACCATTTCCTTCAGGGTGCGCATTTCGCAGGCGCGCGCCTTGAAGGCGGGGTCTGATTCCAGCAGGGTCATCACCTGGGCGCGTTCGTCGGCGGTCAGTTCGCCGTCGAGGAAGGCGTTGAGATATTCCGGGGTCGGGCTGATACCGCCGGCGTCGCGCGTGTCCGCTTCATTCATTTGATCCTCCTGATGACGGGTCGCCCGTCGGCGCGCTCGGCCGGCGCGGTCTGATCCGTCGAGAGATGTTGTTTCAGGGCCTGCCGGGCCCGCGACAAACGGCTCATGATCGTCCCCACCGGCACCTCCAGGATGCGGGCCACATCGGCGTAGCCGCATTCCTCGATATCCACCAGGGTGATGACCTGGCGCTGGCCGATGGGCAGGCGCGCGATGGCCCGGCGCACCCGCTGGACGGCCTGGCGGCTGGCGTAGTGCTGCTCCGGGCCCGGTTCCTCGGAATAGATGGCTTCATCCAGCTCCGACACGTCCACGAACTCCCGCCGCGCGCGCAGATGGTCGCGCCAGCAGTTGTTGAGGATGGAGAACAGCCAGCTCTCCAAAGCCTGCTCGTCGCGCAGCTGCTCGCTCCGAGTCAGCGCCTTGGCAAGGGTGTCCTGCACCAGGTCGTCCGCCAGCGCGGCGTCGTGGCACCAGGCATAGGCCAGGCGATGCAGGCGCGGACGCAGAACCTCCATCCGGCGACGGGCGGGAAAGTTCAACAGGGATAAAAGGTTGCGCATCAGACGGGCAAAACGGTGTGGGGCATTGAGGTTAGGACGGGATGGGTAGTCAGAATATTCCATGCCGGGGCATGGAATACATCGCCCGTCTGTTGCGTCCTATCACCGTGGCCCTTACCCCCACATGACCCAACCACCCAATGGAGAAGACCATGCATCGCATCCCCCTGTTCGCCGCCCTGCTGAGCACCGCCCTGATCCTGCCCGCCGCCCAGGCTTCGACGCCCCAGGAAAAGGTCGTTTACCACGTCAATGATTCCAGCGTCGCCCGCATCGCCATGCGCAACGTGGATAACCACGTGAACGCCAGCCCCGAGGCCAAGATCGTCGTGGTCACGCACGGCAAGGGCATCGACTTCCTGCTCAACGAAGCCAAGGACGACAAGGGTAGCTTCGCGCCCCAGGTGGCCGGCCTGAAGGAAAAGGGCGTGGAATTCCGCGTCTGCCGCAACACCCTGAAAGGCCGAAATCTGGACGACAAGGCGGTCATCCTGGAAGCCCAGGTCGTACCCTCCGGAGTGGCCGAGATCGGCCGCCTGCAAGCCCGGGAAGGCTACGTTTACCTCAAACCCTGAGGAATTACGGACGACAGGCGTCCCGTTTTGCGCCGGCGGCCCGAGGCTGGCGGATAATTGCGTTTTTCAAACCGCCACCCCGCGTCCGCTCGCGGGATAGCCTGTCATGCACATACTTTTCGCCACATCGGAGGCCACCCCGCTCATCAAGACCGGCGGCCTGGCCGATGTCTCCGGCGCGCTGCCGCCGGCCCTGCGGGAAATCGGCCTGGATTGCCGCATGCTGCTGCCCGGTTACTCGAGCGTCCTCGACAAACTGGGCACGGCGGTGGTGGTGGCGCGCCTCTCCGGCATGGTGGGCGGCTACGACGCCCGCCTGTTGCTGGGCACCCTGCCCGGCTCCGATACCCCGCTCTACGTGCTCGACGCACAACGCGCCTTCATCCGCCAGGGCGGTCCCTACGCCGACGCGGAGGGCCAGGATTACCAGGACAACGCCCTGCGTTTCGCCCTGCTGAGCCAGACCGCCGCGCGTCTGGCCTCGCCGGATTCGCCGCTGGAATGGCGCGCAGACATCGTCCACTGCAACGACTGGCAGACCGGCCTGGCGCCGGCCTATCTGCATTACCTGGGACGTCCCGCCGCCAGCGTCATGACCGTGCACAACCTGGCCTACCAGGGGATTTTTCCGCCGTACAGCCTCGCTCAGCTCGACCTGCCCGCGGACAGCTTCTCCATCTCCGGGCTGGAGTACTACGGCAACCTCTCTTACCTCAAGGCCGGCCTCTTCTACGCCGACCGCCTCACCACCGTCTCCCCCAGCTATGCCGTGGAAATCGGGCAAGAACCGCTGGGCATGGGCATGCAGGGCCTGCTCACCGCGCGCGGCGCCGATTTGCGCGGCATCCTCAACGGCATCGATAGCGGCGAGTGGAATCCCTCCTCCGATCTGCACCTGCCCGGCGCCTATTCGCAGCGCGCGCCCGCCGGCAAGAAGCGCTGCAAGCAGAAACTGCAAGAGGAAATGGGCCTGGACGCCGACGCCGAGGCGCCGCTGTTCGGCGTCATCGCCCGCATGACTCACCAGAAAGGGCTGGACCTGGTGCTGGCGGTGGCGGAAGGCATCATCCACCGCGGTGGGCAACTGGTCATGCTGGGCACCGGCGACAAGGCCATCGAACAGGCGGTGCGCGCCACTGTCGCCGCCCACCCCGGCCGCGCGGCCTGCTTCATCGGCTATGACGAGGGACTATCGCACCGCATCGAGGCCGGCGCCGACAGCTTCCTGATGCCGTCCCGCTTCGAACCCTGCGGCCTCAACCAGATGTACAGCCTGCGCTACGGCACCCCGCCCATCGTCCACGCCACCGGTGGCCTGCGCGACACCGTCGAGGATGGCGTCACCGGTTTCGTCTTCGAGGAGGCCACGCCGCACGCCCTCTGGCTCGCCGTCGAGCGCGCCCTGGATCTCTACGCCGACAAGGCCGCCTGGAAAAAGATGATGCTGGCCGGCATGAGCCGCGATTTCAGCTGGGAGCACAGCGCCAAGTCCTACGCCGCCCTCTACGCCGAGATACTGTCCGGGCGGGCCGCCTGAACTTCAGGGCGCCTACTGCACCGCTTCGGCGACGATCTCGGCAAGCAACTTGTCAATGTTGCGCAGCGCCTGCCGGGTCGCCTCGCCGGCACCGGGGGCGAGCGGCCGGCGATAGGCCACGTGGACCCTGGCCGGGTCCGCCGGGGTGGTGTAGACGGAGATGATGTAGGGGCAGAACACCATGTTGCCCGGGTCCGCCTCCATCTGCGCGCGCGACAGGTCGGACTTGCAGAATTCGACCTGTTCGCCTTTCACGTACACCCGCTTGGTGGCGCCCAGATCCTTGCCCGTGCGCTCCAGCATGTCGGCGATGTGGTTGAAATGGTTGATCTTGATGCCGCGCGATTCGATGGCGTTCACGAGATCGTCGCGCACATCCTCGAAACGGCCCTGCTTGGTCTTCACCACCAGATAGTCGCCGCCGGCGTGCGCGGCCAGGCTGAACAGCAGGGCGGAAAGCAACGCGAAGCACTTGCGCATGTCGGGCTCCTCTTGACTGAAGTGGCTACTGTAGTCCGCCGGTGCGGCGAACGCATTGGTATGGATGGCCGGGGTCGGCGGGGCGACACGCGAAGCCCCGCCGCGGTCACGCCCCTCAGCCGAACAGCAGACCGTTCACCCGTCTGACGAAGCCGGCCGGGTCGGCCAGCTGGCCGCCGTCGAGCAGCACCGCCTGGTCCAGGAGCAGGCCGGCGAGTTCGTCGAAACGTTCACCGTCCTCGCCTTCCAGGCGTTGCAGCAAAGGATGGGACAAGTTCACTTCGAGGATGGGCTGGGTGTCCGGCACTTGCTGGCCCATCTGCTTCAGCATACGTGCCAGGTTGGCGTTCATGTCGCCCTCGTCGGCCACCAGGCAGGCGGGGGATTCGACCAGGCGGTGGCTGGCGCGCACGTCCTTGGCGCGGCTTTCCAGCGACTTCTTCAGCCGTTCCAGCAGAGGCTTGGCGGCATCCTCGGAGTGCGCCTCTTCTTCCGCTTGGGCATCCCCCTCGGCCTTGACCGCGGCGAGATCGACCTGGCCCTTGGCCACGGAGGCCAGGGATTTGCCGTCGAACTCGAACAGGTTGGACACCAGCCATTCGTCCACCCGATCGGTGAGCAGCAGCACCTCGACCCCCTTCCTGCGGAATACCTCCAGGTGCGGACTGGCCTGGGCGGCGGCCAGGGTGTCTGCGGTCAGGTAGTAGATCTTGTCCTGGCCTTCCTTCATGCGGCCCAGGTAGTCGGCCAGGGAGACGCTTTCCTCGTCGGCCTGGGTGGAGCGGAAGCGCAGCAGCCTGGCGATGCGCGACTGGTTGGCGTGGTCCTCACCGACGCCTTCCTTCAGCACCTTGCCGAAATGCTCCCAGACCTTCCTGTAGTCGTCGGCCCGGTTCTCGGCGATGTCGTCGAGCAGGTCGAGGGTCTTGCGCACGCAGCCGCCGCGGATCATCTCCATGTCGCGGGTTTCCTGCAGGATTTCGCGGGAGACGTTGAGCGGCAGGTCGGCCGCGTCGATGACCCCGCGCACGAAGCGCAGGTAGGCGGGCATCAGCTTGCGCGCGTCCTCCATGATGAAGACGCGCTTCACGTAGAGCTTCACGCCGGTCTTGGCGTCGCGGTCCCAGAGGTCGAAGGGGGCGTGGGCGGGCACATAGAGCAGGGCGGTGTAGTCCTGGCGGCCTTCCACCTTGACGTGGGTCCAGGCCAGGGGATCCTCGTAGTCGTGGCCGACGTGCTTGTAGAAGGCCTTGTACTCGTCCTCGGTGATGTCGCTCTTGGCCCGGGCCCAGAGGGCATTGGCGCGGTTGACGGTCTCCGTCTCGCCCTTCTCGTCGGTGAACTCCACCGGGATGGCGATGTGGTCCGAGTATTCGCGGATGACCGACTTCACCCGCCAGTCGTTGAGGAACTCCTCCTCGTCGGCCTTGAGGTGCAGCACGATCTCGGTGCCCCGCTCGGCCTTCTCCACGGTCTCCAGGGTGTAGTCGCCGCTGCCCTCCGACTCCCAGCGCACGCCGTGTTCCTGGGTGAGGCCGGCGCGGCGGGTGGTGAGGGTGACCCGGTCGGCGACGATGAAGCTGGAGTAGAAGCCCACGCCGAACTGGCCGATGAGCTGGGCGTCCTTCTTCTGGTCACCAGTGAGTTTGCCGAAAAACTCCCGGGTGCCGGACTTGGCGATGGTGCCGATGTGCTCGATGACCTCCTGGCGGCTCATGCCGATGCCGTTGTCGCGCAGGGTGATGGTCTTGGCTTCCTTGTCGATGCCGACCCGGATCTTCAGTTCCGGGTCCGACTCGAACAGGGCCGGATCGGACAGCGCCTCGAAGCGCAGCTTGTCGGCGGCATCGGAGGCGTTGGAGATCAGCTCCCGCAGGAAGATCTCCTTGTGGCTGTAAAGAGAATGGATCATCAGGTGAAGCAGTTGCTTCACCTCGGCCTGGAAGCCCAGGGTTTCCTTGGTGGCGGTGTCGGTCATGGCGAAATAACTCCCCAGTTGAAAAACCTGGGCATAAATGGGGCTGCCCACACAAGCTTCAAGTGCCCCGGCGGCCTCTCACGACGCACGCCTCACGCCAACAGCTCCGGCGCCGGCCGGCCGATGAGGTAGCCTTGCGCGTAGTCCACGCCGATTTCGCGCAGGATGGCCAGGGTGGCCTCGTCCTCGACGAATTCGGCGATGGTGTACTTGCCGAAGCCCCGCACCGCGTCGTTCAGCGCCTTCACGAACACCACATCGTCCTGGTTGTGGAGTAGACCCTTGATGAAGGAGCCGTCGATCTTGACGAAATCCACCGGCAGTTCCTTCAGGTATTGGAAGGAACTGTAGCCGACGCCGAAATCATCCAGGCCGAAGGCGCAGCCAAGGCCGCGCAGCTGCGCCATGATGCGCGTGGCGCTGGAGAAATTGGCCAGCGCGGCGGTCTCGGTGATCTCCAGCAGCAGCCGCCCCCCGTCGACGCCATGCCTGGCCAGGGCTTCCTTCATGGTCTCGTAGGCCATGTCGTCGTCGAAACTGCGACTGGACAGGTTGAGCGCGACCTTGACGTCGCCACCCCGCTCGGCGACGAAGTCGACCACCGCCTTGATCACCCAGCGATCGATGCGGCGGATGAGGCCGGTACTCTCGGCCACGTCGATGAACAGGCCCGGGGACACCAGGGTGCCATCCCTGCCCTTCAGACGCAGCAGAGCCTCGTAATGGCCGATGCGGCCGCTGGCGATGTGCTGGATGGGCTGGAAAAACATGACGAATCGTTCCTCGTCGAGCGCTTGTTCCACCTCGGTGCGCCAGTGCGCGCGGCGCCCGGCCAGCTCGCGATAAGCATCGTCGCTGGAATACAGATGCCACGAACCGTGCCCCTTGGCGCGCGCCTGGGTAAGGGCGATCTCGCCATTCGCCAGCAGGTTGTCGGCGTCCCCGGAGGTCTCGTTGAACAACACGATTCCGACGCAGGCGGACAGCCGGCTCCTGATGCCCCCTTCCCCCTCGCCGCCCGGATAGGCGACGGGCTGATTGAGGCCACGCGCGATGACGATCGCCTCGGCGGAACTGATGCCGGCGAACACCATGGCGAAATCGTCGCCGCCCAGGCGGGCGCTCAGGACCGGTCTGGGCTGCAGACTCTCGACGTGCCGGGCAAAGCCCTGCAGGACGCGGTCCCCATCCTCGTGGCCGACGGAATCATTGACCGCGCGGAACTCGTCGATATCGCAAAGAATGAGCACACCTTTGACGCCGTTGGCCAGCAAACCATCGAGTTCCCGCTTGAATGCGCGCCGGTTGTAAAGCCCCGTGATGCTGTCGTGCTCGGCCAGCACCATCAGGCTGCGTTCCACCTGTCGGTAGTCGGTCACATCTAGGCCCACCGAGAGATAGGCCCTCTCGCCATGCTGGTCGTCCAGACAGGAATGGAACCAGACCACGTCGCGCTCGACGCCATCGGGCCGGAAAAAACTGCTCTCGCTGTGGGCAACGTCACCCATCTCCATGCGATCGAGCAATCCGGCGAAATGCTCGCGCTGCTGGCCGGTCATGAACAGGTCGGGGAAGACGTGCCCCTTCAGTTCGACGGTCTCGTGGCCGCTCGAACTCACCGCGTGCACGTTGGCCAGCCGGATCCTCTGATCACGGCCATAAGTAAGGATCAGCACCGGCGCCGTATCGAGCAGGCCGGCGACGAAATCACGTTCCTGCTCCAGTTGCAAGGCCTGGGCCTTCAGCGAGGTGGTGTATTCCCTGGACAGCGCGTGCAGTTCTTCCAGCGTGTCGGCGAGGGCATGCGTGAGTCCGGCGAGGTCGTCGACCTCGTCGCGATGCATGGCCGCGCGATGTTTCACCGGCAGCGCGGCGCGCGCCTGATCGTAGCGCCCCTCTCCCAGCAAGGGCAGCGCAAGCATGGCTTGGCGCAGGCGATTCATGGTGGGCCGCAGCAGGAAGTAGAGCAAGCCCAGGGCCAGCACCAGGATAAAACCGCCCAGGATCAGACTGGAACGCACAGCACGCGCCAGATCTCGCTTTTCCGCGGTGATGTCGACGATGGCCAGGAACTTGACCGCGTCCCCTCCCTGGGGAGGGGCGCTCAGGCGATAAAGGCGGAAATGGCGGTCCGCCCACTCCACCTGGAAGACGTCCCCACCTGCTTGATGTCCCTCCGCGCGATCCTCGGGCCGCAGGGAACGCACCAGATCCTCGTAGGAAGCGCCACCGCTCACCGAGATGAGGTTCCCCACCGGGGAATTCGCGCCGCGCGTGTCGAGCACGGCCAACTCGTGACCGGAAAGGCGGCGAAAATCCAGAACCAGTTCCTGCAGACCCGCCGACAGGATCACCGTTCCCACGTAAGTTCCGCGCTCAACCAGCGGCACAGCGGTGATGTACAGGCAACGCGGCTTGCATTCGAGCCGGTGGCTGGGCTCTTCGTCGTGCATGGCCTCTCCCGCCAGGCGCGGGATGTGGGCGCCGGCATCCGCCATGCCCCAGTCTCCGAGGACTTCACCACCCGGCAACAGGAAGGCGACCCGATCGAGACCATGGGTGAGATTGAGATCCGACCAGAAAGGCTCGAATACCCGCGCCAGACCGGGCTTGTCCGCCTGTCGCAATGCGGCGCGCACGCCCGGCAGATCCGCCACCAGAGTGCCAAGCGCTTGCAGGCGGGAGGACTGGTGTTGAAACAGCCTGCCAAGCAGATCGACGGAACGGACCTGCTGCTGGGCCAGCGCAGCTTGCTGGCGTTCATCCAGGGTGCGCAGCGAGAGCCAGGTGAAGGCGGCGGTGATCACCACCATGGACAGCCCGGCAAACCATATCACCTTGAGCCGAATGCTGAGAAATGCGTGCTTCCGGCCACTGGTCATCAATCCTGCCCTCTCAGAAACGCCACGCGGCTTGCATAAGCAGCATATTCCACTTCCTGGCCATGCCGGCGGCCGGGTTGTCCACCTGAGCTAGCCATGCCGTGCCATCGACATGGTGAATCTCAGCAAACAGAGCAAGGTCGCCCACGTCCCTGCGCACACCAAGTACCCAATCCCTGGCATAACGCGAATAGTCGGGCAGCCCCAGGGGTTTGCCGAACGAGGAACCATTCTTGTCGTCCTTGTCCAGATAGAGCGCGTCGTAGCGCAAGTAGGCCTGCCAGCCCGCCGGCAGGCGGCGCGTCGCCTGCACGTACCAGGCCTGCGTGGTGTTGTCCTCGAAGTTGATGAAGGGACCGTAATTCCTGGCTTTGATGGTGGTCTCGGAATACTCCGCCGTGAGCGACCAATCCTCGGAATTGTGTTCGAGGGAAACCACCCAGGTGGGCAATCGATGGTTTCCGGGCGCTAGATCCTGGGTAAATGGATTGGGACCGAGTGGTCCACCCGGCCTGTAATCCATGCGGAACTCGCCCATGGAAAAACCGGCGCGCCAGCGGCCGTCCGCCGAATCCAGGCTGACCTGTCCCAACCAGGAGGTCTTGCCTTCGAAGCGCCCGAGCCTGTCGAGCAGCATGAATACCAGTTCGAGTTCCTTGTCGTTCACCTCTGGCCGCAAGGCGCTGAGCTGCCAGGAAAGCCCGCCGGCATCTCCTGAATGATCGCCATACAGGGAAACACCGGGCGCGGCCAGATAGAAATCTCGGATGCGGTCGAGGTAGATCGACTGCGGCATGAGGATGCCCGGCCGCGTGTGGGCTACGTCGCGGGTAGTGTTATGGAAGCCGATAGGGTTCTTGATCTTGCCCAGGCGCAGCGCAGCCCAGCCCGGTCGTCACCATATGTCAGGAAAGTGTAATCGATGAAACCGTAATCCAGGCGAAGGTCACCATCGTCGGCGTCGCCGGCCCAGCGCGCCAGAGCCTGGCCCGACACCAGCCAGTCCGGATTGGGGCGCCAGGACATATTGACACCCATCTCACGCATGTCCCAGGCCACCTTGCTGGCGCTGTCGCCGCCTACGTTGTTGTCGCTGCTGCGCACCACCGCCTGGCTGAGGAAGCCATGCAGCTGGAGGCCATCGCCCAACTCCTGAGCGGTGGCGCTGGTGGCGGACAGAGCCCAGCACAGCAGGGGCAAACACCACCTACTCGATGCGGAGAATCTTGACCTGATCATGGGTCTTCGCCTTCCTTACGTAACCAATGGCGCCCGGCGTGGAGGCCACCCTGGACAACATTTCTTCTTCGCTGGAGACCTCGCCGGGGGCCTGCGCGATGCCCGAATACACGAGCCGGTCCCAGGACTGGCGCAGTTGATAGGGGAACAGGTTGAGCCGCTCCTTGCAGAGGGAGCCATGTGTGGGGTGTTGGTCGGCGAGGACGAATACCTTGATCGGCGTTCCGTCCGGCCACTTCACGTGACGCATACCGAATATTGCGCGTGCCGAGGCTACCGACAACACTGCCTGGGACACGTCCCTGTGGGCGATGATGTCGACCGCCAACGCGGGCCCGGCCATGACCAGACCAAGGAGAGCCAGACCCAGGACGAAGAGCCCCCCCCCGGCGCACGCCTGCGCCACGCCCACGCGTGATGCGGCGATCGGCCTGCGTGACGGGACACTGGTACGTCACTTCAGGCCCAGCACGTCCTGCATGTCGAACAGGCCGGTCTTCCTGCCGGCAAGGAAGCGGGCTGCGCGCAGGGCACCGAAGGCGAAGGTCATGCGGCTGCCGGCCTTGTGGGTGATTTCCAGGCGTTCGCCAACACCTGCAAAGAGGACGGTGTGATCGCCGACGATGTCGCCGCCGCGCACGGTGGCGAAACCGATGGTCGAGGCATCACGCTCGCCGGTGACGCCCTCGCGACCGTACACGGCGCAGGACTTGAGATCACGACCCAGGGCGGCGGCGACCACCTCGCCCATGCGCAGGGCAGTGCCGGAGGGAGCGTCCACCTTGTGGCGATGGTGGGCCTCGACGATCTCGATGTCGAAGCCCTCGTTCAGCACGCGCGCGGCCGTATCCAGCAGGCGCAGGGCCAGGTTGACGCCGACACTCATGTTGGGGGCGAAGACGATGGGGATGGTGTTCGCCGCCGCGGCGATGGCCGCCTTGCCGGCGGCGTCGAAACCCGTGGTGCCGATGACCAGGCCGACCCCCTCGCGCGTGCAGATCTCCAGATGGCGCAGCGTCGCCTCCGGCCGCGTGAAGTCGATTAGCACGTCGGCGCTGTCGAGCGCCTCGGCGACATCCTCGCGGATGTTCGCGCCCAGATGCACGCCGATCAGTTCACCGGCGTCGCGCCCCAGGTAGGGACTGCCCGTCCGTTCCAGGGCGGCGGCGAGGCGCAGATCGCCGGCACCGGCCACCGCCTCCAGCAAAGCCTTGCCCATGCGGCCGGAAGCCCCGGCGATGCATACCTTGATCAATTCCCGCTCCCTTCCGCCGGTGGCCGGGTCCCGAACTGGGCGGCCACGACATCGCCCTCCAGGGCCTTCAGCCGGTCGTTCTCGAAAATCACCGTGATGCGACGGGCCTGCTCCAGCTTGCCACCCTTCTCCAGACGGTAGACGTAATCCCAGCGATTAGCGCGGAACGGATCGACAATAAGCGGCGTACCCATGATGAATCGCACCTGCGAGGGCGTCATGCCCGGCTTGAGCTTGTCCAGCATCGCCTGGGTGACGGCATTGCCCTGCTGAATGTCGATGCGGTGGGTGGGCAGGACGCGCTCCAGGGGGTTCGACCAACTGCCGCAGCCGGACAGTGAAAGCAGTGCGACCGCGAGGAAAGCAATCCGGAGGGAGAGAGGCATGGAACTGGGCGTTGGCTATGGGGACGGAAAGCCGCGCTATGATAGCGGCATCTGCCTATTCCGTCATACGCGCTATGAGCAATACGGATCAACTCCGGACCATGGGCCTGAAAGTCACCGGCCCGCGTCTCAAGATACTCAACCTGTTCGAGCAGACCGAGCGCCGCCATCTCACCGCCGAGGACGTCTACCGCCTGCTCATGGCCGAGAACATCGACGTCGGGCTGGCCACGGTGTACCGCGTGCTCACGCAGTTCGAGCACGCCGGCCTGCTGATGCGCCACCACTTCGACAACGACAAGGCGGTCTACGAACTCAACCGCGGCAGCCATCATGACCACCTGCTCTGCCTGCAGTGCGGCAAGGTGGAGGAGTTCTTCGACCCGGCCATCGAGAAACGCCAGCAGGCCATCGCCGCCGAACGCGGCTTCCGCCTGGCCGAGCACGCGCTGCATCTCTACGTCGAGTGCATCAAGGAGAACTGCCCGAACCGCAAGGCCGGCAAGTCCGGAGGCAGGGCGGATTAGCCGCTTGGCGGCGTAATCCGCCGGGGATTGCCAGTCTTTTCTCTCGTGCCGGCAGTCGCATCCCCGCCGGCCAGCATTTCCGCGGCGTGCGCGCGGGTGGCTGGGGTGATGGTGACGCCGCCGAGCATGCGCGCCACTTCCTCCACCCGCGTCTCCCCGTCCAGCAGTTCCACCCTTGACACCGCCCGGCCGTCGTGGGCGGACTTGCTGACGCGGTAGTGGTTGGCCGCGCGGGCAGCGACCTGGGCGAGGTGGGTAACACACAGCACCTGCCGGGAGCGGCCCAGATCGGCGAGCAGACGGCCGACGATTTCCGCGACGCCGCCACCAATGCCGGCATCCACTTCGTCGAAGACCAGGGTGGCGGCGCCGGAGACACCGGACAACACCGTTTGCAGGGCCAGCCCCACCCGCGATAGTTCGCCGCCGGAAGCGGTCTTCGCCAGCGGCTTCAAACTCTGGCCGGCATGGGGAGCCACCTGGAATTCCACGTCTTCGAGGCCGTGCGCGGCGGGTTCCCCAGCGGCTAGTTCCACCGCGAAGCGGCCTCCCGGCATGGCGAGTTGCTGCATGGCCGCGGTCACCGCCTTGGCGAGCTTGCCGGCGGCTTTGCCGCGTTGCCGGGAGAGGGCCTCGGCATCCTTGCGGTAGGCCGCCTCGGCTTCCGCCTCGGCGCGGGCCAGGGCCGCGGGATCGGCGACGGCGCCGAGTTCGGCGAGGCGGGCGCGGGCGGCGGCCAGGTGCTCGGGAATCTCCTCGGGCTTGACACGAAACTTGCGGGCGGCGGACTGGATCGCGGCAAGTCGCAGATCCGCCTCGTTCAGGGCCTCCGGGTCGAGGTCCACCCGCTCGGCATAGCGGGCCAGTTCCCGTTCGGCTTCATGCAGGGCCTCGCCCGCACTTTCCAGCAGGGCCAGGGGTCCGGCCAGGGCCGGGTCGATGCCGGCCAGGTCGGCAAGCTGGTGACGCAGGGCGCGCAGGCGGTCGAGCAGGCCGGTATCGTCGCCGTCCAGGACCTCCCCCGCGGCGCGGGCCCCGGCCAGCAGATCGGCTGCATGGGCGAGACGGCGGTGGTCTTCCTGCAAGCTCTGCCAGCCCTCGGCGGTAAAGGCCAGGCTGGCCAGTTCCCGTTCCGTCCAGGCCAGGCGCTCGCGTTCCGCGTCCAGTTCGCCGGCCTGGCGTTCGGCGGCTTCCCGGCGGGCGCCGGCGGCGCGCCAGAGGCGGTGGCGTTCCGCCGTGGCGGCGGCGAGATCGGCACAGCCGGCATAGGCGTCCAGCAACCGGCGCTGCTCGGCGGCCTTGAGCAGGGAGTAGTGGGCGTGCTGGCCGTGGATGTCGACCAGGAATTCGCCGGCCTCCTTGAGCTGCTGGGCGGTGGCCGGGCGGCCGTTGACGAAGGCGCGGGAACGGCCGCCGCCCTCGACCACCCGGCGCAGCAGCAGGACGCCGTCGTCGCCGGCCAGTTCGTATTCCTCCAGCCAGGCGGCAAGCCCGGGCACCTCGCCGGTGGCGAACTCGGCGGCCACCTCGGCCCGCTCGGCACCCTCCCGCACCACGCCCGCATCCGCCCGCTCCCCCAGCACCAGGGCCAGGGCGCCCAGCAGAATGGACTTGCCGGCGCCGGTCTCGCCGGTGAGCACGGCGAAGCCCGGCCGAAACTCCAGATCCAGGTGATCCACCAGGACGAAATCGGTGATGGACAGGCTTAACAGCATTTGGGCGAGTGGCAAGTCGCAAGTGGCGAGTGGATGACAAGGCGCCGGGGTTGCGCGACTCGCCCCTCGGCCCTCACCACTTGCGACTCACCACTCACAGCTTCTCCCCCCAGTGCAGCTTCTGCCTGAGGGTGTCGTAATAGTTGTGGCCTTCCGGATGCAGCAGGCGCACGGTCCTGCGGGCGCGGCGGATCACCACCCGGTCGCCCACCATCAGGTCGGAGTGGAGCTGGCCGTCGAAGTGGACGCGGGCGTCGCTGGCGTGGATCAGGTTGATCTCGATCTCCGAGTTGCTGTGCACGGCGATGGGCCGGGCAGACAGGGTGTGCGGGCAGATCGGCGCCATCACCACCGCTTCCAGTGTGGGGTGCAGGATGGGGCCGCCGGCGGACAGCGCGTAGGCGGTGGAACCGGTCGGGGAAGCCACCACCAGGCCGTCGGCGCGCTGACTGTAGACGAACTGGTTGTCGATGTAGACCTCGAACTCGATGAGCCGACCCATGGTGCTCTTGCTCACCACCACGTCGTTGAAGGCGTAGGAGGCGATGAGCACATCCTCGTGCCGCTCGACGCTGGCTTCCAGCATGATGCGATCCTCGGCCACGTGCTGGCCGGAGAGCATGTCGTCGAGGGTGGTGAACATGGTGTCGATGGACACGTCGGCAAGGAAGCCCAGGCGCCCCTGGTTGACGCCGATCAGCGGCACCTGGCTGTCGGCCAGGCTGCGCGCGATGTTGAGCAGGGTGCCGTCGCCGCCCATGACGATGGCCAGGTCGACCTGGCCGCCGATTTCCTTCAGGCTGGCCACCGGAAACTCGCGCAGGTCGCAGGAATCGGCGGTATGCGCGGTGAGCATCACGACATGGCCACGCTTGCCGAGAAAGTCCGCCAGGCGCAGCAGCGAACCGGTGCAGGCCGGGGTGTTGAACTTGCCCACCAGGGCGATAGTCTTGAAATCGGCTTTCATGGCGTGAAATTATAGCCATCCCCTTCCATGGCCAACCCGGCAGGATTCATGCCCAACACGCCCGACCTCAACGACCGCGCCAGGCTCCTGCTGAAGTTCCTCGTCGAACGCTACATCGAGGATGGACAGCCGGTGGGCTCGCGCACCCTTTCCAAGTATGCCGAGCTCAACCTGTCGCCCGCCTCCATCCGCAACATCATGGCGGACCTGGAGGAGTTCGGCTTCATCGCCAGCCCGCATACCTCGGCCGGACGCGTGCCGACGCCGCGCGGCTACCGCTTGTTCGTCGACACCCTGCTCACCGTCAAGCCCCTGAATCAGGGCGAGGTGCGCCAGATCGAGGCCACCCTGGCGCCGGCCGACCCGCAGCGCCTGCTCAACGCCGCCTCGCACCTGCTGGCCGAACTGACGACTCACGCCGGCGTGGTGCTGATTCCCAAGCGGCGCCACCAGAACCTGCGGCAGATCGAATTCCTCGGCCTGTCGGACAAGCGCATCCTGCTCATCATGGTCACCGCCGAGGGCGAGGTGCAGAACCGTGTCATCCTCACCGAGCGCGCTTACGACGCGGCCCAACTGGTGCGCGCCGCCAACTACTTCAACGCGCATTTCGCCGGGCTTTCCTTCGAGCAGGTCCAGCCCCGCCTGGCCGATGAACTGGCCGCGCTGAAATCCGACATCAGCCAGCTCATGGAACTGGTGGTGGCCGCCGGCACCGACGCCTTCAGCGGCGCCGGCAAGGAATACGTGCTGTCCGGCGAGCGCAACCTGCTCGGCGCGCCGGAACTGTCGGCGAACATGGACCGCCTGCGCGAACTGTTCGGCCTCTTCGAGCAGCGGACCGAACTCATGCAACTGCTGGACGTGAGCCACACCGCCAGCGGCATCCAGTTGTTCATCGGCGCCGAATCGGGCGTCGCCCCCCTGGACGAATGCAGCGTCATCGCCGCCCCCTACGAGGTCAACGGCGAGGTGGTCGGCACCCTGGGCGTCATCGGCCCGACACGCATGGCCTACGAACGGGTCATTCCCATCGTCGACATCACCGCCCGACTGCTGTCGAACGCGCTTTCGTATCATTGATTGACTTGGGAAACGGGAAAAGGGAAAAGAGAAACGGACAAACCCAAACCACCCCTACCCCCACGTTTCCCGTTTCCCGTTTCCCTTTTCCCTTTTCCCATTTCCCTTTTCCCTTTTCCCTTTTCCCTTTTCCCTTTTCCCATTTCCCTTTTCCCATTTCCACCCCCCATGCCCTACTACCTCCCCGAACCCTCCTTCCGCCACGATCAGCCAGCACGCGTCGGCATCCTGCTCAGGCGCAGGCGGTGCGCCCCTACCTCAAGGAGTTCCTGTGGGACCGGCGCGTGGTGGAGATTCCCCGCCCCGTCTGGTGGCTGATCCTGAACGGCGTCATCCTCAACACCCGGCCTGGAAAATCGGCAGAGAAGTACGCCTCCATCTGGCGGCCCGAGGGCTCGCCGCTGAAGCACTTCACCGCGCGGCAAAGCCTCCTGCTCGCCGAGGAACTGGCGCGCCGCCTGCCCGAGGCGCCGGTGGTCGACTACGCCATGCGTTACGGCAAGCCTTCCGTGGCCGAGAAGATCGCGGCCCTACGCGCCCAGGGCGTCGACCGCCTGCTGGTGCTGCCGCTCTACCCCCAGTACGCCGCCAGCAGCAGCGGCTCCGCCCTGGACGCGGTCTGGCAGCTCATGCTGCGCACCCGCAATCCGCCCGAACTCCGTGCGCTGCACCATTTCCACGACCACCCCGCCTACATCGCCGCCCTGCGCCAGAGCATCGAAAGCTACTGGGCCGAGCATGGCCGTCCCGACACCCTGGTCATGAGCTTTCACGGCGTGCCGCGCCGCAGCCTCGACCTGGGCGACCCCTACCACTGCGAGTGCCGCAAGACCGGCCGCCTGCTGGCGGAGAGCCTGGGGCTGTCCGCCGAGCAGTACCGGGTCACCTTCCAGTCCCGCTTCGGCCGCGCCGAGTGGTTGCAGCCCTATACCGACAAGACCCTGGAAGAACTCGGGCGGGCAAAGACCCGGCGGGTGGACATCGCCTGTCCCGGCTTTGTCGCGGATTGCCTGGAAACCCTGGAAGAAATCGCCATGGAGGGCAAGGCGACCTTTCTCAATGCCGGCGGTGGCGAGTTCCACCACATCCCCGCCCTCAACGACCGGCCGGTCTGGATCCACGCCCTGGCCGATGTGCTGCTGCCGCATCTCGCCGGCTGGCTGCCGGCGCCCGGCGGTGAACATGCCCCCACCGAGGATCTCCAGGCCAGACTGCGGCGCGCCCGCGAACTCGGCGCGTCGGACTGAAAGCCGGATCGCTCCCCACACCGCTACCCACCTCCGGGCTCGCACGCGGCCCCGCCTATCGGCCGGGAAGCCGCGCCAATATTAGAGTTTGCTTGTTGACTCGTTAAAAACCCACTGCCACCATGCCGGCCTCGACTTCCTTGATATTTGTCAAGGTAGCCAGGTTTCTGGTTCTGCCGCATCGCGGCCAGGTTCAGATCGGCAGGCGGGCAACCGCCTTTTTTTGTCAACTGGAGGAGCTCATGAAGAAAACCCTTGCTCTCACCCTGCTGTTCGCGGGCACCCTGGGCGCCGTCGCCGTCGCTCAGGCAACGGATGCGCGCGCCCGTTTCATGGCCGCGAACTGCGCCTACTGCCATGGCCCCGACGGCAAGAGCCGCGGAGCCATTCCCAGCCTGGCCGGCCTGGAGAAAGGCTATTTCGTCCAGCAAATGAAGGAGTTCCGTGACGGCAAGCGCGATGCCACGGTCATGCAAAAGCACGCCATGGGTTACACCGACGCCGAATACGAGGCCATGGCAGCCTGGTTCGCCGCCATCAAGTAACCCCATTCAAGGAGAAGACACATGGCATTTGATCGTCGCGAATTTCTGAAAGTCTCCGCCGGGGTTGCCGGCGCGGCTTCCCTGGGCACCCTCACCGGTTGCGCCGGCACCGGCCCTTCCGCCGGCGGCGCCCGCCCCAAGGTGGTCATCGTCGGCGCCGGCTTCGGTGGCGCCACCTGTGCCCGCTACCTGAAGCTGTGGGAACCCAAGATCGAGGTCACCGTCATCGAACCCAATGACGTGTTCACCTCCTGCCCGTTCTCCAACACCGTGCTGGCGGGCATCAACAACATGCAGGACATCACCTTCGGCTACGACAACGTCAAGAAGGTCGTGGACAAATGGGTCAAGGATACGGTCACCGGCATCGACACCGCCGGCCGCACGGTGAAGACCGCCGGCGGCGCCACCTTCGCCTATGACCGCCTGGTCCTTGCCGGCGGCATCGAGCTGATGTTCAGCGCGGTGCAGGGCTACGATGCCGAGGCGCAGAAGAGCGTCATGCACGCCTGGAAAGCCGGCCCGCAGACCGCCACCCTGCGCAAGCAGCTGGAAGCCATGCCCGACGGCGGCGTCTTCGTCATGTCAGTGCCGCGTGCGCCCTACCGCTGCCCGCCCGGACCTTACGAGCGCGCCTGCACCGTGGCCAGCTACTTCAAGAAGGCCAAGCCCAAGTCGAAGATCATCGTGCTCGACGGCAACGAGGACATCGCCTCCAAGAAGGGCCTGTTCCTGGCCGCCTGGAAGAAACACTTCGGCTACGGCACGCCGGACAGCATGATCGACTACCGCCCCAACAACATGCCGCGCGCGGTGGACCCCAAGAAGATGATGGTGGGCACCGAGTTCGACGACGTGAAGGGCGACGTCATCAACGTCGTTCCGCCCATGCGCGCCGCCGAGGTCTGCGGCATGGCCGGCGTGCGACTGGGCCTGGACGGCAAGGAAGGCCCGTGGTGCGCCATCGACTTCCGCACCTTCGAGTCCCTGCACGTGAAGAACGTGCACATCCTCGGCGACTCCACCCTGACCAACTTCCCGAAGTCCGGCTCGGTGGCCAACAACACCGCCAAGATGGCCGCCTCGGCGATCGTCGAAATGGTCAACGGACGTGAGCCCGACGCCGCGCCGGTGGTCACCAACACCTGCTACTCGGCCACCGGCATGGGCACCGCCTTCCACGTGGCGACGGTGTTCCGCTACCAGGCGGCGAAGAAGGAGGCCGACGGCAAGGTGACGCCGCCCGCCATGATCGCCCAGAAGGGCGGTGGCGTTTCCAAGGAGGAGAGCGAGCTGGAGTTCGCCTACATGGACGCCTGGGCGAAGAACGTCTGGGCCGACACCCTGGGCCTGCCGGAGAACTTCAACTTCACGGTCAAGGGCTGAAGCCCGCGACTTCCCGGAAGAGGGGCCGCGAGGCCCCTCTTTTTTTGCTCGACGCACACAGTCAGGCGTCGGCGCGCAACCGCCGCCGCAGCAGATCGCGCAACTCCGCGAGCAGGCCGAGTTCCTCGCGGGTGAGCTTGACGTCCTCGCGCTGTTGCCCGAACAACAGGCCCATGGCCTCTTCGTCCGCATCGGTAATGGGCAGCAGGAAAAAGGGATGCGTGCCGTGGCAGCTAATCCAGGCCGGCAACAGCGCGGCGATCTTGTCGTCGCGCGGATTGTCGATGTAGAAATCCCGCTTCCTGGCCAGGGAAAAGTGCGCGAGGTCGTTTCCACCCGCGGGTATGCAAAGGCCCTTCAGACGATCGGGCTCGCGCTCGCACAGACAGGCGTCGACCCGGTAGGTTTGCCCCTCCGCGTCGAGACGCAGAACCGCAACGCGGCCGAGGTCGAGCCCGCGGAAGGCGGCTTCGAGCGCCGCGTATTCCACCTCCCGAGGCGTGCCATGGCTGTCCAGGGCATCACGCAACGCCGCGATCCCCGCGCGCAGCGGGCTGAGCGCAGGCGGCACCGGATCCTTGCCGGTAGCCGGGGATTCACGCCGCGCCATGGCGCCGGCCAGTGCCGGCTCCGCGTTCGCCTCCTCGGCCGCCGTTGCAACCGCATCGAGCAAATCGGCGCCGGACAGCCCCAGGACCGGGCCGAAATCGGCGGCCAGCGCCTCCAGCGCGGAATCGGCGGGTTCCGTCGCGGACGCCAGCAGACGCGCGGACTGGTGCGAGAACCGCGTCATCGCGTACAGCCAGGCATCGTCGGCTTGCGCATCGGCGTCCGGCTCGGCGACCAGCGTCCGCACGATGCTGCCGGGCAGGCGCCACTGCCGGGCCATGAAGGCGCCCAATTCCTCCAGGCTCATGCCCAGCACATCGCGAGCGGCCGCTTCCTCGTCGCGCCCCGCGGCGATGGCCCGCTGCACCCGTTCCCACTCGGGCGGCAGGTAAAAGGCCGTGAGCAGGGAGCCTATGCGATGCAGCAAGGTGCAGACCACCGCGATCTCGCCATTCCTCCTGCCCGCCTTCGCCACCACGCCGCCGGCGACGGAGCCCGCCAACAGGCTGCACGCCAGTTCCCGCTCGGCGGAGCGGGAATGCGGGCTCATGTTCTCCAGCGAGCCGAGCAGATTCACGCCCAGGGCCAGATGCCCCACGGCCTGGAAGCCAAGCACCCGCATGGCGTGCGAGACCGTCGAGACGCCACCACCAATCGGCGCGTACATGGCGGAATTGGCCAGGCGCAGGACTTTCTGGGTCAGCGAGACATCGGCGAGCACCGCTTCCACCAGGGGGCCGGTGTCCTCGTCGCCCACTTCCAGAGCATCGACGATGCGGGCCACGGAATGATCCAGCGCGGGGAAGCCGCCGCTCTCGTTCATGCGCCGCAGGATGCGCGCGGGCACGGCCTCGCCCGCGTCGTCGCGGATCGAGTCGGCGGGGGACGCCTCGGTCGGATTCATGCCGCCACCCGCCACTCGCCCCGCTCGACCCGCTCCGTCACTTCCGCGGCCGCCAGCGGACGGCCCAGCAGGTAGCCCTGCGCCAGATCGCAGCCCTTGTCGGCCAGCATGCCAAGTTGGCTTTCGCGTTCGACGCCCTCGGCCACCACTTGCAGGCCCAACTCTCTCGCCAGACCGAGTATGGCCGAGACGATGACGAGACCATTGGCGTCGCCTTCAAGATCGCGCACGAAGGAGTGGTCGATCTTCAGACAGGACAGGGGGAAACGCTTGAGATAGGCGAGCGAGGAATAGCCGGTGCCGAAATCATCCACCGAGATGCTCACCCCGAGGCCGCGCAGTTCGTTGAGCACGGCCTGCGTGGCATCGGGATCACGCATCAGCGTGCCCTCGGTGATCTCCAGGGAGAGCAGTCGCGCTGGCAAGCCTGACTCGCGCAGGGCCTCGCGGACCTTGGCGACGATGTCGCCCTGGTGAAACTGGGTGGGAGAAAGGTTGACCGAAATGCGCAGGTGGGCGTTCCAGGTCGCGTTCCAGCGCGCCACCTGATGGCAACCGGCGCGCAAGGACCAATTGCCCAGGTAGTCGATAAGGCCGTTGCTTTCGGCGAGGGGAATGAACTCGGCGGGAGAAACGGCGCCGTGGCCCGGACGATGCCAGCGCATCAGCGCCTCGAAACCTTCCATCTCGCGCGAGCCGGTGCGGCAGATGGGCTGGTAGTGCATTTCGAATTCGCCATTCTGGATGGCATCGTACATTTGTTCTTCGAGGACCAGCCGGCGGCTGGACTCCTCGCCGCCTTCGGAGCGGTACACCGACCAGCGATTGCGCCCGGCATGCTTGGCGGCGGTCAGGGCGATGTCCGCGCAGCGGAACAACTGCCGGCCGTCGCCGGCGTGTTCCGGGTAGAGCGCGATGCCGATGCTGGCGCTGAGATGCAGGTGGCTGCCTGCGAGAATGAATGGCCGTTGCATGGCGGAATGGATCTTGCGCGCGACCGGTGCGACGGCATCCAGGCTGGCGGCGTCCGGCAGGATGAGCGCGAACTCGTCGCTGCCCGAGCGGATCACCATATCGGTCGCCCGCAGCGTCGCCACCAGGCGCGCCGCCGCTTCCGCCAGTAGATGGTCGCCCGCGGCGTGGCCCAGGGCATCGTTGACTTTCTGGAATCCATCGAGATCCAGGTGCATGAGGGCGAAACCTCCACCGGGCGCATCCTCGCGCCGCGTCAGCCGTTCCAGCACCTCCAGCAGCCAGGGACGGGTGGGCAGACCGGTGATGCCGTCGACGGGAAACTCGCGCGCGGCGGGAAAGCTCGGCGCGGACTCGGTGCCGCCGATGGCCCAGGCGGCGAACAACAGCTCGGCCCGATCGCCACCGGCCAGATCAAGGATGCGACAGGTCGCCGCGACAGCCGCACCATCCGCGCGCAGCAGGCCCGCATTCAGCGCCTGGCGGCCCTGCTTGCCGGCCCGGCGTAAGGCCGCGCGCACGGCCTCGCGGTCCTCCATCGCGACCAGGGCAAGCAAGTCGCCGCCACGGCCGATGGCATCCGTTGCATAACCCAGCCACGCGGCGCCGGGCGCGGAAACGAAATGCACCTCGCCAGCGCCGGAGACACGCGCGAGGAAATCCGCCAGTCGATCCGTCAGGCGCTCCCCCACCATGCCGGCGGGCCTTGTCTCGTGTCTGCTCGATGCGGTAGGCACAGGAACCAAGTTCTTCTTGTTCTCGTGGATGAAAGTGTTCACGAAAAGGTTTACGGCATGTATCCCGGGAACTTGATCTCACGACGTGTGAACAATATCACAGCCCTCAGGTTCCCCCGCACCCCTTGTTAGCGGCAGGCAATCCACGCATTGGGTGGGGACTCGGCCCTCGTGGCGGGGGCGGTGTGAAACTCAGATTTCCAGGGCCTGACCCTGGCGTAGCGCCTCCACGGGGCGCGTTGTCGCGGCCGCCAGTTCGGCGAGGATGCCGGCCTCGCCGCCGGGCTTGAGATGGCTGATCCACACCTCAGGGCCCGGCCGCAGGCGCGCCAGATCGGCCGCCAGGCTGGCCGGATGGTAATGGCGGGCGGCATGGGCGATGTTCGCCTGGGCGTTCTCGAAGGAGCATTCCACCACCAGATGGCGCAGATCTTCGGCGCGCGCGGCGGCTTCCCACAGGGCGTCGTGGCTGTCGGTGTCGCCGGAGAACAGCAGGCTGCCGGCACCACCGCGCAGCAGGTAGCCGGTGGCCGGCACCACGTGGTGCGCCTCGATGGCGGTGAATTCGCGCGCGCCCAGGCGCAAGGGCTGTCCAACGGCGAGCGGGGCGTAGCGCAGGAAGGGTGCCTCGGCCGAGGGAATGCGCGAAAAATCGGGCCAGATGCGCCAGTTGAACAAGTGGTCCTTGAGAATTTCCAGCACCTCCGGAATGGCGTGCAGCGTCAGCGGATGCGCCCGCTCGCCGGCGACGCTGTCGAGCAGCAGGGGCAGACTGAGGATGTGGTCGAGATGGCTGTGCGTCAGCAGGACGTGGTCGATGCGCGCCAGCGCCTGGCGCGACAGCTGGGTGACGCCGCTGCCGGCGTCGAGCAGGATGTCGTCGTCGACGAGAAAGGAGGTGGTGTGGCGCCCGTCGCCAATACCGCCGGAGCAGCCGAGAACCTCGATGCGCATGCGCCGGCTCCTATTTGCTGGTGAAGGTGAACACCCCGTCCCAGTCGGCGGCGGGCGGGTTGAAGCGGAAATGGGTGACGCGATCGAGGTAGACCTGGTACAGCTTGCGCGGCTGCCGGCGGCTGAGCTCCATCAACCTGATCTCCGCCTCGTCCCAGCGCCGCGCCTCGTAATCGGCGAAGGCGGCGGCGAACTCCTCCGCCTCCTTCGCGCGCTCCGGTGAAAGTTCGGCGGCGAGGCCGAGCGGCTCGTAGATGGAGACCGGCTGCGCCTTGCCCTTGACCCGCACGCGATCGATCAACTGGCAGGCGATGTCCGAACAGGCCTCGCGCGTGGCCTCGCCGACCAGCACGCCGACGCCATACTGGCGGGTCAGCCCTTCCAGGCGCGAGGCCAGGTTCACCGCGTCGGCCATAACGGTGTAGGCCATGCGGAACTCGGAACCCATGTTGCCGACGCTCATGCGGCCGGTGTTGACGCCGACGCCGATCTTCACCGGCGGCCAACCGCGCGCCTCCAGTACCGGGTTCAGCCGCTCCAGCTCGGCCTGCATGGCCAGCGCCGCGAGCACCGCGTCGCGGGCATGCTGTGCGTCGCTCATGGGCGCGCCCCAGAAGGCCATGATGGCGTCGCCGATGTACTTGTCGATGGTGCCGCGCCCCTCCTGCACCACCCGTGTCATCGCCGACAGGTAGACGTTGAGCATCTCCGCCAACTGGGCGGCCTCCAGCTTTTCCGAGAAGCTGGTGAAGCCGACGATGTCGGAGAACAGCACGCTCATCACCCGGGACTCGCCGCGCAGGCTGTAGCGCGCCGGATCCCGCGCCATCTCGTCGACCAGTTCCGGCGGCACGTACTGGCCGAACAGTCGGGTGATCTGCGCCTTCGAGCGGGCCTCGACGAAGAAGCCCCAGCTCATGTTGAGCACGAACAGGCCCCACACCGTCAGCAGCGGCGCGGCCAGAGGCAGTTGCGCGTGCGCGGCGGTCCAGGCGTAAAAGTTGCCGGCGACCAGCAGGATGCTCAGCAGCAGCGCGGCCAGCGCCGCCCACAGCGGCGTGGCGAGCGGCAGCAGTACCGCCAGCAGCAGGCCGAGGACGACTATGGCGGCCACTTGCAGGCCGGTGCTGCCCACCGGTTCCCATTTCACCGTGCCGTCGAGGATGCCGGCGATCAGGTTGGCGTGGATCTCCACGCCCGGGAATACCTTGGAAACCGGCGTGACGCGCAGGTCCATGATGCCTGGGGCGGTGGAACCGATGAGGACGATGCGCCCTTCCAGCAGGGCGGCGGGCGCGCGTGCGTGGATGACATCGGTGGCGGGCAGGTAGGGAAAGGCCTGCTCGGCACGGTAGGGCACCAGGGCGCGTCCAGCTGCGTCCAGGGGGATGCGCAGGCCATCCAGGTCGAGAGCGGGTGGCCGGTAGCCCGCCCCCGGCTGCGTCCGCGCGGCACCGATGCCCATGCCGGCCTGGGTGGTGACGAGGGACAGCGAGCCGTAGCAGCCGCCCGCGTGCTCGATGACCATGGGCATGCGCCGCGCCACGCCGTCGAAATCCGCCTCCATGTTGAAGAACGCGGCGCCGGCGGCGCGCGCCTGCAGGCGCGGCAGGTTGGCGTTGTAGCCTTCCGCCCGCACGGGGCTCACACCCAGGCCGCGGAGCTCGGCGCAATCCAGCACGGCCGCCGGCAACTGGCCGACGCGCTGCGCCGGCGGCAGGACATTGAAGTAGAAACCCAATACCGACGGACCCGCCGCCAGCGCCTCGGCGAGCATGCCGTCATAGTCCAGGCCGGAGCGGATGCGCGCCAGGCTGGCGGCGAAACCGGTGTCGCCGGCCAGCGCGCCGCGCGCCAGCTGCTCCAGCACCGGCAGGCCGGAACTCTGGTCGGCCTCGGCGAACACCACGTCGAAGCCGACCGCGGCGACGCCGTACTGCTCGAACAGATTGCGCGTCAGGCGGGCGGTCTGCTCCCTGGGCCAGGGCCAGCGGCCGACCTCCTTGAGGCTTTTCTCGTCGATGTCGACGATGACCACGCGATCATCCGCGCTGCGGTCCTGGAACAGCAGCACCTTCAGGTCGTACAGGGCGGCTTCGAGGCGATCGACGAAACCCAGGCGATAGAGGCCCCCGGCATGCAAGGCCAACAGCAACAGCAGCACCAGGCTGGCGATGAACTGACCGAGGACGCGGCGGCCGCGCAGGTTCACACGCCGTCCCCGCAAACGGGATCAGCGCAGGCGATAAAAGCGCTTTTCACCGCTCTGTCCTTCGGGCACGCCCTCCAGCCGCTCGCCCACCGCCTCCGCGAGATGTTCCAGGCGATCGGCCGGCGGCGGATGCGTCTTGAACAACAGGGAGACGCTCTTGTCGTTCCTGGGCACATGGCCGATCTCCGCCAGCACCGCCGGCAGGGCATAGACGTCGTAGCCGGCACGCGCCGTCAGCACCATGCCGAGGCGGTCGGCCTCGTATTCCGCGTCCTTGTCGAGACCGCGCGCGACGATCTCGGCGCCGTTGCCGATGAGGTTCTGCACCAGTTCGCTTTCGTCCTTCACCTTGCGCCCGAGAAAACCGCCGACGGCGGCGATGCCCTGCGACTGCCGCAGCAGCTTGAGGTGATGCTGGCGGAGGACGTGGCCGATCTCATGGCCCAGCACGCCGGCCAGTTCCGCCTCGTTGCGCAGCTTGCGATACAGCCCCTTGGTAAGGAAAACGTAGCCTCCCGGCGCGGCGAAGGCATTGATGGCGTCACTGTCGATGACGCCGAAATGCCAGGGCAGGTCGGGCCGCTCGCTTTGCAGGGCCACCCAGAGCCCGACCCGGTTGACGTAGCGTTGCAGGGCGTCGTCGCGCACCAGCGGCGCGGCGCCGAGCAGATTGCCGGCGATCTGCTGGCCGATGCGCACTTCCTCCTCCTGCGTAGTCGAGCCGCCCAGCAGGGCCTTGAGCAGTTGATCGCGCGGCTTCTCGGGGGCGGCCGCGGGCGCCGCGGGAGCCACAGGCGGCGCCGGCCGGGCGGGGG